>JAZFXQ010000020.1:0-18054 GCA_036448795.1 Candidatus Margulisiibacteriota bacterium
CATGATCTTCGCTTCCCGGGGATCAACCGAAGCGGCCGGTCTCAGGTTAAAAACCCAGTTTAACGAAAACAGTAAGGTAACCGCTCTGTTTAATCTGTTTCCAGAGCTGAACCATAATGAAATAGTGAATCTATCCACGCTTAAGCGGGAAGAGCATAATTTCTCTCTTGTCTTTTTACGCGACGATGGTGATCATGAGCGGACCAAGAAGAGAATGGAGATAACTAAGTCTCTGATCGGGATGCAGCTTGGAGGAGTGAATGAGATCTGCTCACAAGGAAAAACGCCGCTGGAAAGAGTTTTATCCTTGATTTATTTTGGGGATTTTCTAAGTGTTTACCTGGCAGTTTTGCGCGGCATAGATCCTACCCCGGTAGAAATTATTAGTCGCCTAAAAAAGGAGCTCATGCGGTGAAGGCGGTCATTATTGCGGGTGGGTTAGGGACACGCTTGAGACCCTTAACTTATAACACCCCCAAGCCCATTGTTCCGGTTGCTAATCGCCCTTTTGTGGTGCACCAGATTGAGCATCTGGTTAAGCATGGAGTGGACGAAGTCATCCTGAATCTGCACTACTTATCCCACGAGATAAAAAAGATCTTGGATGACGGCAGGGAATGGGGAATAAAGATTCACTATTCGATCGAAGAGCATCCCTTGGGCACCGCCGGGGCAGTTAAAAATGCCGAAAAGTACTTTGATCAAGGCCCCATGGTCATTTTCAACGGCGATGTCCTTACCGACATAAATATTTCAAAAGTGGTGAATTTCCATCGTGAGAAAGGAGCCAGGGTGACCCTGACCCTGACCGAGGTGGAGGATCCCACCCCCTTCGGCTTAATTTTAACCGACAAGGATGGGCGGGTCACAAAATTTATAGAAAAGCCAAGCTGGGATATGGTGACTGCAAAAACCATAAATGCTGGAATTTATGTGGTGGATCCCAAAATATTTGATGAAGTCCCGAAGGGGAAAGCGTATTCCTTTGAAAGAGAGCTTTACCCTTCTCTCTTGGAGAAGAACGTGCCGATTTATGGATATCTTTCTAGATCTTACTGGATCGATATCGGAAATCCAAGTAAATATAAAGAAGTCCATGAGGCGATCCTTCGGAATGAAGTTGCGGTTAAAATCTATGGGACCCGGATCGATGGGAGAAACTGGCTGGGAAAAGACACTCATCCGGATTCAAGCGTTAGAATGCTGGGGCCCTCTATAATCGGTGAAAAAGTAAAGATAGGGAAAGAAACAGAAGTTAATGATTATGTTGTAATTGGGGATCGGGTATCGATCGGCGAACATTGTTCGCTGGATCGGGCCATCGTCTGGAAGGGGACTAAAATCGGAAATCATGTTAGTCTTTCGGATTGCATTTTGGGGAATAACTGCGTGATCGAAGACGAGGTGGCGATCGATCGGGGAGTAGTTTTAGCGGATGCTTCAGTGGTTAAAAAAGGAACCCGCATAGCTGCCTAAGGAGGACGGTATGTTAAAGGTTGTGACCGAAAAAAGCAAAATTCAAGGCGAAGTTGATTCAATTGCTGCCCGGCAAGCTTTTAATCTCGATGTCCCTGAGGATGAAAGCGTAAAAGAGATCATCCGCGAGGTTGCCAAGAAAGGGGACCGGGCCCTGGTTGAATATACCAGAAAGTTCGACTTAAAGGGCTTCTCGGCTGAGGATCTGGAAGTTTCAGCTAAGGAGGTAGACAAAGCCTACAAGAAGATAGGCAAAGCTTTCAGGGCTGCTCTCACTAAAGCCATCCAGAACATCACTGCTTACCATCAGAAGCAGCAGCCGGATGAATGGTTTGAAACCCTTCCCTTGGACGTTGTTTTGGGGCAGAGGGTTATTCCCCTATCAAAAATCGGGATTTACGTTCCGGGAGGGAAAGCCGCATATCCTTCTTCGGTTTTGATGAATGTTATCCCGGCCAAAGTTGCCGGAGTAAAGGAAATCATCATGGTTTCTCCGCCGCCGATTGATCCGCATGTTTTGGTAGCTGCCTCGGAAGTGGGGGTTTCTGCTATTTACCGGGTGGGGGGGGCGCAAGCCATTGCCGCCTTGGCCTTTGGAACCGAAACCATTCCCAAGGTCGATAAGATTGTGGGCCCGGGGAATATCTATGTGACTTTAGCCAAGAAAGAGGTCTTTGGATTAGTGGACATCGATAGTCTGGCTGGCCCCTCCAATGTGTTAATTATTGCGGATCGGGATGCCGAGCCGGAGTTTTTAGCGGCAGACCTTCTCTCCCAGGTCGAGCACGATCCTGATTCTTTCGCTATTTTGGTTACGAATGATCCCAAGGTAGTCCAAAAGACCAAAAAAGAGATTGAGAAGCAGATCAAGAAGCTGTCTCGCAAGAAAATCATTGAGAAAGCAGAGATCATAATTTTTCTGGTGGAAAATACCAAAAAAGCCATTGAAATCTCTAATCAAATTGCACCGGAACATTTGGAGCTCCAGATCGGATCTCCCCAGCGCATCCTGGAACAGATCAAAAATGCCGGAGCAGTTTTCTTGGGGCCGCATTCGCCTGTTCCGGTCGGAGACTATCTTGCTGGGCCTAACCATGTTTTGCCAACCGGAGGCACCGCCCGCTTCGCTTCCCCCCTCAGCGTATATGATTTTGTTAAAGCCCAGAGCATTGTTGGCTACACCAAGCCGGCTTTGAAAAATGTTTGGAAGGACATAAAGCTTCTAGCAGAGATTGAGGGCTTGGATGCCCACGCCCGCGCTATCGATGTTCGATTCTCTTGATTAATTCCTGAGGATTATCTCGAACAACCCGGCTTGCTTCTTCTTTTTTCAGCCCGGTTGCCTTAGCAATCAGATAAGCTTCTTTTTGGGTCATTAAGTCCTTTTCCGAATGAGCATCGGTATTCACTAAAAGTTTTGCTCCAAATTGTTTGGCCATCTTGGCCACATGACGGTTGGCTTTGCGGTGGCCTTTCCTTGAGGAAAGTTCAAGGTAAATGCCGTTTATTTTTGCAAGTATTGTATCTTCTTCCGTGATCCAACCCGGATGAGCCAGAATATCAACCAAGCCTTTCAATTGAAGAGCAGCATGATTGGTTCCTTTGGGGACTGGTTCAACTGGAGACTCTCCATGGACAACGATTATTTTCGCCCCTAAATCCCTTGCTCTTTTGGCATATTCTTCGATCAGCTTTGGATCAAGATAGCTGATTTCAACACCAGGGACAACCTTGAGCGGCAAGCTTTCTCCCTGTTCTTTGACAAATTTGGTTATACTAAATAGGACCTCTTCAAGATTGGAGGCATCTGTGTGATCGGTAATTGCTATTACCGAGTGTCCACGCACAGCAGCTTCATAAGCCAGGCCTCCGGGAAGCAAGGCTCCGTCGCTGAAGATGGTATGGGTGTGGAAGTCGATACGTGCTCCGAGATCTCGCATGTTAGGAAGATGATTCAGAAGAGGTCGTTTGCGGTTTAACCGCTCTTTTAAAACGACCCTTTTTGCGAAGTCTTTCTCTTCTTCTTTTTCTGCGGCGTTTTATTTCTTGCTTGCGGATTCTGATCATGGTCTACTCTTAATATAATCCAAAATCGCCTGTGTGTCAACCGGAGCCTCAAACCATCTCACGTTTTTAAAGCGCTTAAACCAGGTCATCTGCCGGCGGGCAAAGTGGCGGGTTCTTTTTTTGAGTTCTGTGATCATCTGCTCCTTTGTCCATTTCCCGTCCAGGTATTCCACTGCTTCTTTGTATCCCAAGGCCTGGAAGGATGGCAGATCTTTAGAATAACCTTTAGCCAGCAACCCTTTAACTTCTTCAATTAATCCTTTTTCAATCATCTTGTCCACTCTCTCTTCAATGCGGCGGTAGAGCTCTTCGCGGGGGAGGGTGAGGCCGATTAATATCCTACCTTCTATTTTCTGCTTTCCACTTTCTACTTTCTGCATTTTTGAGATTGGTTCCCCGGTTAGCTCATAAACTTCTAATGCTCGAATAATTCTTTTCTTATCATTGGAATGGATTTTCTCCGCGGCTTGGGGATCGATGGTAGATAATCGAGCGTAGAGAGCAGAAAGTGGGATTTTCTCTAATCTTTTACGAAGCTCTTTATCAGCCGGAGCCATGGGGAAAGAGAATCCTTCAAGTAAAGCCCAGAGGTACAGACCGGTTCCGCCTGCAATTATGGTGACTTTTCCTCTTTTAGTTATTTCGTTTGCTAGTTTATTAGTTTGTTCAACAAAATCAGAAACTGTCCATTCCTCATCTGGGTTTTTGATATCCATAAGATGATGTGGAATAGACTGGCGTTCTTTAAGGGTCGGTTTGGCAGTCCCGATACCCATTCCCCGATAGACCTGCATGGAATCCGCAGAGATAATCTCACCCTGAATTATTTTTGCAAGCTCAACTGCAATTTTAGATTTGCCAACTGCGGTGGGACCGAGGATATTAATCACGACTGCCGCGCAGAACAAGAAGCCTTACTAGGTTAAGAACGGCCATGGCCGTGGCTGCTACATAGGTTAGAGCAGCAGCGGAGAGGACTTTCTTAGCCAAAGGAATTTCCTTTTCGGTTAAATATTTTCCATCTGAAAGTATGCGGATGGCCCTGCGGCTGGCATTAAATTCAACCGGTAGGGTTATGATTGAAAAGGCCACGGCTAAAGCAAAAAAGATGATCCCGATGTCCATCAAGAAGGGCAAATTGGCGAGCAGCCCGATAAAGAAAAGCGGGAAGGCCAGTCCTGAGCCAAAGTTCGCTGCTGGGACAATACTGTTACGCAACTTTAAAGGAGCGTAAGAATTTGCGTCCTGGATGGCATGACCGACTTCATGAGCCACAATCCCTAGCGCGGCTACAGAATTACTTTGATAGACCCCTTGAGAAAGCCTTAATTTCTTTGATCTCGGATCGTAATGATCAGATAGATTACCAGGGATAGGCTCAATTTGAATATTTGACATCCGATAATCATCCAGAATGTAGCGCGCCAGCTGAGCTCCAGAATATCCCCTTGAACTGGCGATCTTGGAGAATTTGGCATAGGTTCCCTGAACCTTGGCCTGTGCATAGAGGGCCAGGGTCACAGCCGGTATGAGCAGCAGAAATGTTGGATCATAGAAGAAAAACATATAAAAATTATAGCACAAAATCCAGCATTTTTTAAGAGGTGGAGAGGTCTGAGAAGCTACTCTTCTTCTTTAGTTTTAATGATCCTTTTTTCCACCATCCGCAAGAACTGCAGAGTTAATATGGTGATGATGGCGGTGACAATGGCTCCCACATAAAATCCGGTTCCGGAGGCGACACCAATGGCAGCTGTTATCCAAATTGAGGCGGCAGTGGTTATCCCTCTAACTGCTCCTCGAGCTTGCACAATACAGCCTGCCCCAATGAAGCCAATGCCGGTGACCACCCCTGCCGCAATTCTTCCTGGATCAGCCAGCCCGGATCTGAGCAGCATTTCTCCTGAGAGCATCATAAAAAGGGCGGACCCGACGCAGACCAGAATATGGGTGCGCAGCCCTGCGGTTTTACCTTCCAATTCTCGCACCCAGCCAATTGCTCCTCCGAGCACAAAGGCAACCAGGAGATTTATGACTATGTTTAAGTCTGACATATGAACCTCCAAATTAAACGTCAAAGATTATTTTAGCTTGATTTTTCGATATTTGCAATTGATTGTAGGTGGCAGCTTTGATGGGGCGATAAACAAAATGCCGGTTCATATCGATTTTTTCCCCAGCAGTTTCAGCTTCTAATCTGGTATCAGTCATTTTTTTGATTTTGAAATCCTTGAGCAGGATCTTTTTGCCGTCTTCATAGAAAATGAGTTCATTCAGCCAGTTGATGAGCAAAGACTCAGGATCATCGCCTTCAACTTTAATATTGAAGACCTTTTTGCTTTCTACCCGACCAAGGTCTGCCATGAGGGAAAACATGCCATAAGCCGCATTCTCGAAGATTTCTTTCCGTTCTTTACCGTAGGCAAAGATTCCCACGTCGGACGGATGGTCTAAAGGCTTGAAGCGCTCCATTTTATTGGGGGACACTCTCGGTCTCCAATGAAAAATAGTTGTACTTAACGTAGGCATACGCCAGAACGATGATGGCAAAGGTGGTTGGAAGGGGGGAGACGAAATTGAACATATTAAAGAGGAAGGGCAGAATCAAGCTTGAGCTATAAAAATAAATCAAGAGGAGATGGGTAAAGAGCAGGAACACTGATTGGTTTTTTTCGCTGGGTGATGTGTCTTTAACAATAATTCCCAGATTCAGAAAAACGGATAAAAGGCTGAAGCCCATCCCGTAAATCACAATAGCCCAATAACCGGCATTGTAGCTGAGCTGGAAGCCGATCGGGCCAAAGAAAATGCCGGCGATCATCAAGGGGGTCAGAACATGCAGGGCAGAAATGACGAGGGCCGGGAGATAGAGAGTCCAGTAAAATTTAGTTTCGGTCCAAAGCCGGCTTTTGAAAAAATGCACCAGGGAATAATGCAAAAGAATGGCCAAAGCAAAAACAAAGCAGAATACGTTCAGAGCATCCGCGTATAAGACAATGATCGGGCGAGGGTTCCACCTGAAGGCCAGGTCCGAGAGGCCCGCGGTTGAAAGCATAAGAATTAGACCAAGCAGGTGAAAGCTTCCCCGGGTGAAGCGCCGGTAGTAAAACATGTGTCCTACCAGGAAAAGCAAAAAGATGATACTGATGATAACGTATGATATATCTTGATAAAAATAATAAACCATTTCCTTCCTTCCTTCCTTCCTTTATTAATAAACGACCAGCTTCAGATTCCCCAGGACCTCCCGTTCTTCTCTGCTGACGATGGTTGCGAGATAAATACCGTTCCCGACATAATTCCCCATATCAGATCTTCCATCCCAGCTAACCTTGTTCATACCCGCTTTTGCGCCCTCTTCACCCCTGGGGATGGAAAACTTTTTGACCATTTCACCTGAAGAACTAGCAATGTAGATATTTATGTCCGCATCCTGGGAAAGGCTGTACTGAAGAGTAAGATCCCCGCCTGCGCTCGGCCTGAAAGGAACCGGAAAAGCGAGGGGCTTATCGACCAGCCTCAGTTTTCCCGCATTAAGGACTATATCCAGGGAAGAATAACCAAGTTCATTTCCGATCTGAATGTTAAGGGCATGTTCGCCCGGGCTGAGATCAGCCGGAGAAATCTCAAAAGCCAGGCTCAGGATATTCTGCTTTTCGCCAAAGGTTTGCACATTGAAAAAAGGAAAAGTCTCAATTTTTTTCCGATCAAGGGAGGCGGAAATTGCTTCTTTGACAATTCTGTAGGGGCTGGCGGCTTCGATCCTGATTTTTGGGTTTTCTGAGACGTAAAATAAGGTCTGGGACGGAGAGTATGCCCGTCCATCTATTCCTATTTTTGTGATTTTAGGAACCAGATCAGCAACCTCGCTTGTTTCCACAATCTTTTCCTCTTTTTTTAATCCAAAACCCCAGGCCTTTTCTTGGTGGACCAGTCGGTAGACCACCTTAATTGCAACGGTTTCGCTGGTGGACATGCGGGGAGAGCCGTTGTCGGTAGCCCGGAAGGTGATCAGGTAATTGCCGAGCTGGTTGATTTCGGGGGTCCACTTAAAATCCCCGGTTTTGGGATTGAGAAAGGCATTCGCAGGGAGATCCGTGCCTGAGAAATAAATATGCATACTACTTGAGAAAAAAATTTGATCATTGTCCGGATCGGTGGTAGAAAGGGAGAAGGAGAGCGTTTCGCCAAAAGCCACTTCTTTTGAACCGATCGGGCTTAGTAGGGGGGGATGGTTTACCGCCAGCGAGCTGGCGCCGAGCGTTATTAATAAAAATAAGGCGCCAAAAAGGATTTTTAGCTTAAATTTTGAATCCGCCATGTTTTTTGAAATGCTCCACTAAACCACCGTCTTCTAAAAGGATTTGCATAGTTTTTGGAACAGCGGCGATCTTGATATCTTGCTTTTTGGTCTTGTTCTTAATTATACCAGAGTCCAGATTAAGGTCAAGCTCGTCCCCCTCTTGGATGCCATCCGTCTCAGCTTGAATGGCCGGGAGTCCCAGGTTATAGCAATTTCGAAAGAATATGCGAGCAAAAGACTTCGCGATTACAGCTGAAATCCCGGCGAATTTGATGGCTTGAGGCGCTTGTTCCCGTGAAGATCCGCAGCCAAAGTTTTTACCGGCTATGATAAAGTCACCCTTTTGAATTCTACTATAAAAGCTGGGATCAAGATCTTCCATAACATGCTTGGCAAGTTCATTCGGGTCCTGGATCTTGAATTTGTAACGGCCGGAGATTATGTAGTCGGTATTGATATCGTCATTTTGCTTCAGGCGCCGCGCCTTACCCGAGAGTTTCATGATATATTAATTATAACATCAAAGACCGCAAAGAGACAATCCATCTACTGCATTTTGGCGATGGCATCCCTTATTTCCTCCAGCTTCTGGGGGTATTCTTCTTTGGACCTGATGTAGACTGCTTTGCCTATGCTGAATTTTACCGGGTGCGGTCGAATGATCAGGGAACCGCGAGGCATGACCTTGAAGCTTCCGGAGATGGCTACCGGAACAACCGGAACACTAGCCTCCAAAGCGGGCAAAAGGCTGGGATAATTGAATTTGCCGAGCTCTCCCGTAGAAGTCCGGAATCCTTCAGGGAAAATTAAAATCGATTCGCCCTCTTTGAGGGCTTCAACCGTTTTTTTAAAGACCTGGTAAAAACTTAAAGGTGAATCACGGGTTACCGGGATATATCCGCATTTTCTCCAACCCCGACCGAAAACCGGAAGTTTGAAATACCTTTTTAACACCTGGTAGCGCAGATTAACTGGAATACAGGCAAGAGTGAGAATAGCGTCGAAAGATGACTGATGGTTGGCAGCGAAGATCATCGCTTGCTCGCGCGGAATATTTTCAAGGCCCGAGACAGAGACCTTGACCCTGCTAATCGCCAGCACAAATCTTCCCCAAATACGTCCGGCGATCTGATAGGGTTTGGTTCTGGGCTTGGAAAAGGGGGCAAAAAATGAAGCGGTCTGTATTGAAATGGCTAAGCCGGTTACTCCCAGAAAATGTATTATTATTGAATGGATTATTCTTAAGAGCATTTTCATCTTTTATCTTTATCTATTTTGCAACATTTTGGCAATGGTCTCTCTTATCTCTTCAAACTTACGGTCGTATTCAGCATCAGATCCCATATAGACAGGCTTTCCCACGCTTAGTTTTATTGGATGCGGCTTTATAAACAAAGTGTCATAGGGTAAGGCATTGAAACTTCCGGAGATCGCGATAGGAATGACTGGAGCTCCGGATTTTAGAGCTGGCAGGAGGCTCCCGCGTTTAAATTCGCCGAGTTCCCCAGTTCTGGATCTGCTCCCTTCTGGAAAAATCAAAACAGATTCCCCGGTTTTGATAATTTCTGTGATCTTTTTTACTGTGAAGTAAGCGGCTTGGGGTGATTCTCGGTTTATCGAAAAATAGCCTGCTTTTCTCATGCCCCACCCAAAGAGAGGGAGTTTAAAAAACTCTTTACTTACAACGAAGCGAAAGTTTAATGGAAGAAAGGCGAGGACAATCAAAATATCCAATGCGCTCTGATGATTGGCGGCAAGGACCACGGCTTTATCCCGGGGAATATTTTCGAGTCCCAAGACAGTAACTTTTGAGCCTGAGAAAGCCATGGCGAATCTTGCCCAAAGATGTGCTGCAGTTTGATGGGGTCTGGTTTTGACTTTGGAAAAAGGAATAAAAAACAGCGCGGTGGTTGCCGCGATGGTCCAGCTTGTCCAGGTAAGGAAAATGAAAAATAGGGAATGAATGATTCTCAAGACTTTCATCTTTTATCTCTGTCTAGTTTACAGCATTCTGGCAATTGCTTCTCTTATTTCTGCTAATTTTTTGTCATATTCAGCCTCAGATCTTATGTAAATCGGTTTTCCAAAGCTAAACTTTACTGGGCGTGGATATATGATCCAAGTGCCGCGCGGCAAAATGTCAAAGCTGCCAGAAATCGCGATAGGAATAATGGGCGCTCCAGATCTTAAGGCGGGCAGGAGACTGGCATGTTTGAATTCCCCAAGCTTGCCATTTTTAGATCTAGTCCCTTCTGGAAAGATCAAGACGGATTCTCCAGCTTTTATGATTTCTATAGTCTTTTTTAGTATATGGAAGAAACTTGAGGGCGAGTCTTGATCTACCAAAATATAACCGGCTTTCCTCCAGCCCCGACCAAGGATAGGGACCCTAAAATATTTTTTTGCCGCCAGAACTCGAAAGTTTGTTGGGATAGAGGTAAGAGTTAATACCGTATCCACGAAGGATTGATGATTTGAGGCAAAAATCAGACCTCTCTCACGCGGAATATTTTCGAGGCCTGAGACTGAAACCTTAATACCTGAGAAAGCCAGCGCAAACCTTGCCCAGATACGCGCCGCAGTTTGAAGGGGTGCGGTTTTGGACTTTGAAAAAAGGGCAAAAAAAGCACCAATATCTATTCCAATCTCTAAGCTTACTACCGTCAGAAGATATAAAAACGCGGAATGGATCATTCTTAAGAGCATATTCACCTATAGTATAGCAGAGAGCTTAAAAAAACTGAAATCTTCTGGAAATGGGTTCGATATTAATGGCAGGAGAATGGGTGGTCGAAATTAACATGGAAATCTCAAAGATTGAAGAAGCAAGTCAGGTAGCCGTTGGTCAGGAAGTGAGAATGCAGAAATTGAAGGGAAGGGTCTGTATCTATTTCCCGGAAATGGTATGCAGCGCCCCCAGGCTTCAATTTGGGATCTGCCGCGCCTGCCCGCGCGCAGCGCAGTATATTCGCAAAAATGCGATAAGATCAATTTTCGATTATATCAAATCCTTTGCTATTTCTCTTTTAAAGAGCATGGATATTCAGCTTTCTAAATAAATTACTCTGGCAACCTCTTCTGCGTTGGTAATTCCCTGATTCACTTTTAACTTTCCATTGTCAGCCAGACTCTTCATCCCTTGCTGTGGAGAGACGCCAAGCATTACTTCATAGATTCCGGTTCGACCCTGGTAACCATTCGGAGTCATCTTTCTCGCTAAGCGCTGTGCAACCACCCCAAGAACTGAAGCTTCGATCAGATAGCGCTCGATCCCCATATCCACCAGACGGTTCACTGCTGAGGGGGCGTCATTCGTGTGCAGGGTGGAAAAGACCAAATGTCCGGTCATGGCGGACTGGATAGCGATCTTTGCGGTTTCCAGATCCCGTATTTCTCCTACCATGATGATGTCCGGATCCTGGCGCAGGATAGAGCGCAGTCCCCGGGCAAAGATAAGTCCGGCCTTGGGATTGACCTGGATCTGATTAATCCCCGGGAGCTGATATTCTACTGGATCTTCAATGGTCACGATGTTGACTTTTTTTGAATTGAGAGTGGAGAGGGTTGCATAAAGGGTGGTGGTTTTCCCTGAGCCGGTTGGTCCGGTTACCAAGATCAAGCCGTTTCTTTTTGAGATCATTTTTTTATAGAGACTTAGATCTTCCTTTTCCATTCCGAGTTCTTCCAGGCTTAAGTAGGCATGGGAACGGGTTAAAAGCCGCATCACTACTTTTTCCCCATGCAGGGTAGGAATAGTTGAAACCCGCATGTCAAGGTTGCTTTTCCCAATTTTTAAATTGGTCCTTCCGTCCTGGGGAAGGCGACTTTCGGCGATGTCCAGGTTGACCAGGACTTTCACTCTTGAAATGAGAGCAGCCTGTTTTGATTTGTGAATGGGGGAACCGTCTTGGAGCAGTCCATCGACTCGATAGCGGAGGCGCAGATATTCTTCTCTGGGCTCAAGGTGAATATCCGAAGCTCGTAGTTCGACCGCTTGTTTTATTATTTCATCCAGTAGGCTTGGTGCTCCCTTTCCTTTGGGCTCCATGTTCAAATGAATAGCAATCTTATTGCCAGGGCATCATGGCATGAGGGACGAGGGATGCGGGAAGGGAAGTGTCGGGATTACGTCACATAAGGGCTGCTTCCGCGGCCTTGCGCATAACCTTGAGAGGAGCTTCTTCGCCGGTCCAGATAGTAAAAGCCAGGGCACCCTGGCGGACGAGCATTCCCAGGCCCGAGCAGATTTTGCAACCAGATGCCTTTGCCATTTTCAAGAGTTTGGTTTCGGCAGGGTTGTAAACCAGATCGTAGACCAGGAGTTTGGAATGCAGTTTAATGCTTTGGTCGAGCGGGCTTTGATCTATTTTGGGGTGCATGCCGACCGGGGTCGCATTTACAAGAATATCTGTCTTATCAATTGCTTTTTGCAGATCTTTGCTGTTTACTTCGACAAAATCACAAACAATTTCAAAATGAGAACCAATATATTCTGATAGCTCTTTGGCTTTTTCTTCTTGGATATCGGTAAGGGTAAGGGATCCGGCCCCGGTCTCCGCCAGCATGATGGAAACTGCCCGGCTGGCCCCCCCTGCCCCAATAACAACGGCCCTTTTGCCTCGGGGGCTGACTTTTGCGTCTTCTTTTAAGGAATCAACGAAGCCTGCCCCGTCGGTATTATAGCCGATCAGTTTTCCTTCTTGATTGAGGACCGTATTTACCGCGCCGATGAGGCGGGCAAGCTTTGTGACTTCGTCCAGCAGGAGAACGATTTTTTCCTTGTGAGGAATAGTCGCGTTAAAACCAGCAATATGCAAAGCACGCATTCCCTTAAGCGACTCAGAAAGATCTTCCGGGGCTACCTCGAAAGGGACATATTCGTAATCAAGCCCCAGTTTTTTGAAGGCAGCATTATGCATGGCAGGAGAAACTGAGTGGCCCAGAGGATAGCCGATTAAGCCGACGACTTTGTGCATAGCAGGGAAAGTATAGCATAGTTGTAAAACACAGAAAAGTAAGATATAATAATCCAACTTAGCATCTCGACGATGCTCGAGGGATGGAGGAAAAAGCGTGGCAAGGGTTTATATTATAGACGTGACGAACCGAGATGGGGTGCAGACCTCGCGGATCGGGTTAGCTAAACTGGAAAAAACGCTCATCAATATGTATTTGAATGAGATGGGGGTCTTCCAATCTGAATTTGGCTTCCCTTTTACCCATCATGAAACGAATTACCTGAACGCCAATCTGGAGCTGGCGGAAATGGGAGCGCTTTCTCCCATCCGCTTGGAGGGTTGGTGCCGGGCCATAAAGAAAGATGTGGACCTGGCCTTTAAGCTCTGCCCGAAGATCAAACACTTAAATCTGTCTATCTCTACTTCGCCCCTTATGCTGGAGCTCAAATTTAAAGGGAAGATGACCATCGATTCAGTCATCGAATCTATGGTCGAAGCATTGAAAACTGCTTATAAATACGGAGCGGAAACCGTGGGAGTGAATGCGGAAGATGCTTCACGCACCGGGCTTGAGGATCTGACAAAGTTTGCCAAGGCGGCCAAAGAGGCTGGGGCAAAAAGAGTGCGCTATTGCGACACCCTGGGAGCGGATGATCCTCTAACGGTTTATAAACGCATGAAAGAATTGACCTCAAAGACAAAAATAGATTGGGAGATGCACTGCCACAACGACCTGGGTATGGGGGTGGCGGTTTCGGTGGCGGGCGCCAAAGGAATTGTGGAAGCTGGTCAGGACGCCTATATCAACACCACTATTAATGCAGTGGGAGAGCGAGCGGGGAATGCCGATCTGCTTTCTGTGCTTTTAGCGCTTAAATACGCCAGCGGTCTCAAAGATAAGAATCTTTTCCCGCCTGAAATAAAATTAAACAAGATCTGGTCCTTTGCCAAATATGCTTCTTATGCTTTTGGCATTCCCATACCGGTCAATCAGGTAGGGGTGGGAGCGAATGCCTTTGCGCATGAATCGGGCATCCATGCCGATGGAGCGCTTAAGAACCGCCGCAATTATGAGCTTTATGATTATGAAGAACTGGGAAGGGGGGAACAGGAGCTGGTAGAAACCGGTCGCATGATCACGGTTGGGGAATATTCCGGAATTAAAGGTTTCCGCAATGTTTTTGGCAATCTGGAAGTAGAATTTAAGAGCGACAAAGAAGCTGCCAAGATTTTGGAATTGGCGCGTTACGCCAATGTCCACACCCAGAAGCCTTTGACCAAGGAAGAATTGATTTTCGTTGCAAAATATCCGGAGCAGGCCCGGCAGATCATGACGGTAACCCCACCTAAATAACGGGCTCGGGGCAAGGAAAAAACTATGTCCAAGCCGAGGGTCGGAATAATAATTGGAAGCAAATCAGACCTGCCCATAGTTTTAAAGGCAGAGAAGCAGCTTAAAGAATTCGGCATTGCTTGTGATATTACGGTTGCTTCTGCGCACCGCACTCCCAAAAAAGTTGAAAAGTATGCCATGGTTGCCGAGAAAAAGTACGATTTGATAATTGCGGCGGCAGGAAAGGCAGCTGCGCTGGCAGGGGTAGTCGCAGCCCAGACCACTCTTCCGGTAATAGGAATCCCAATTCATTCCAAAGCCCTTTCCGGACATGACGCGCTTTTCTCTATAGTTCAAATGCCATCCGGGGTTCCAGTGGCCACGGTGGCCATAGATGGAGCGAAAAACGCCGCAATTTTAGCTGCTCAAATTTTAGCCTTAAAGTATCCGGCCTTAAAGTCTAAGCTTAAGAAATATAAGATTGGGCTCGCCAAAGGATAATTAATGCTGGATTTAATAGTCGGGATTGCAATTTTAGGCTTTGTTGTTTTAGGCCTTCGGGAAGGAATTGCAAAAGCCCTGGGCAGCCTGGTTCTTGTTTTTATAGCCCTCTTTCTAGCAACGGGAACCGTCAATTTTTTAGCTAAGAGCGCCCCGCAATTTAGCGATCCAAATTTTTTAGGTGCAACCATTATTTTCCTTGTGGTCTGGCTGGTTTCATATCTCCTGCTTGATATATTGCTTACGGTTGTGTTTAAGAAGATCATCACCATAGTTATTCTTGGGCCGTTTGATAAAGTAGGAGGGCTTTTGATCGGGGGATTTAAAGGAGTGGTTATTTGCGGGATCGTTCTTCAACTCGTGCTTTATTTTCCGATTTCCAAGGATGCTAAGGAACAAATAAAGAATTCAGCGCTTTCCCGCTTTTCAATCGCTACTTACCACTGGGTATATCCTTATGCAAAAAGGATCGCGCCAGCGGTAAGCGATTTTATGAAGAAAAATCTGGAAGAGAAAACCGGCGAATTAGAAAAATTAGGGTCAGAATTTGGAGAAGTTAAAAGCGAAAAGGAAGAAAAGATCAAAAAGCTCTTGAAGGATCAGAAACTTCTGCCAACTGTGCCCCAGGGGCCGGTGGATAAAAAATGAAATATCTGGTTCTGATCGGCGACGGAATGTCAGATCTCCCGCTTCGCGAACTGAAAGGCAGGACTCCGCTTGAAGTCGCCAAAACCCCAAACATGGACTTCTTGGCCCAAAATGGAATTGTAGGCTGGACCAGCAATGTTCCTCAAGGCATGCTTCCTGCTTCGGATGTTGCAAACATGAGCATTTTTGGCTATGACCCCAAGAGGTTCTATACCGGACGCGGACCGCTTGAAGCGGCAAGCTTGGGGGTGAAGCTGAAAAAAGATGAGATTGCTTTTCGGTGCAACTTGGTCACTGTAAAGGGCAGAAAAATGAAGGATTTTACGGCTGGGCACATCAGCACTGCGGAAGCCGGAAAAATCATTCGAACTTTAGATAAAAAACTTGGAAGCAGGAAAATCCATTTTTATGCAGGACTGAGCTATCGGCATCTTTTAGTAGTTAGTAGTAGAGTAGTTAGCAACGCGGTAGAATGCACTCCTCCGCATGATATTACCGGAAAAACTATTCAGGCTTATCTACCCAAAGGCAGAGGAGCAGAGGCTTTACTGCGGTTAATGAGCGAAAGTGAAGTTCTTTTGCATGACATGAAAACCAAAGCCAGCATGATCTGGCCCTGGGGGCAGGGAAAGACGCCGAATATGCCCTCTTTTAGAAGGAAATTTGGCTTGAAAGGAGCGGTGATTACCGCGGTCCATCTTTTAAAGGGTCTGGGAAAGACGCTGGGGTTAGAGGTGATCGATGTCCCGGGAGCAACCGGATATTTAGATACAAATTACATGGGAAAAGCAAAGTATGCATTGAGAGCTTTGAAAAATAATAACATTGTCTTTGTGCATGTGGAGGCCCCGGATGAAGCCGGGCATGAGGGAAGTATTCGTAAAAAGATCAAAGCTATCGAGGATTTTGATGAGTATGTGGTAGGAACAGTTTTATCCGAAATTAGAAATTCGAAATTAGAAATTAGAATATTAGTCTTGCCAGATCATCCGACTCCGATCAAAGTCATGACCCACACCTCCGAACCGGTGCCGTTTGTAATCTATTCGTCCAAAGTCCAAGGTCCAAAGTCACCAGTCAAAGGATATAACGAGAAAGAGATCAAAAAATCTAAGCTGCGGATTAAGAAAGGTCATCGAATGATGGAGATGCTTTTAGGAAAGTTTCGCAAGTATGGAATATAAACATCTAACCTTTCCTTTAAAATTGATGTTAGGGTATCTGATCGGGATTTTACTGCTGGCCCTCCTTTTCTCAGTAAGCATTGCACATATAAGCACAATCACCAACGATTATGATCGTATGGTGAGAGACACCTGGCGGCAGCTGCATGCCTTGCAGACCTTCCGCGCCGCGGGCTTGCAGCTCAGGTTCGATGTGGATAAAAATCCCTCCGAAGCCAAAAGGGATCTCAGACTTGTAGATTATTGGTTTTTTAACTTTCTGAAATCAGGCAGCGGGGATGTTCCGCAAGATCTTACGTTCCTGGTCAAAGAATTTTACTCTTTCCGCCGGCAAACTTTGAAATTGATTGATTTAAAGGAAAAGAAGGATCCCAAAGCTGAGTTTTCCAAGCAGTATAATGATTTCACAAAAAAATATAATATCTTATTTGGAAGAATATATGTGGAAATTGAAAAAAGCAAGAGCAATCTCGAGGTATCTGAAACTCAATTTCTTAGAAGGATAAGCGAGCTGCTATTTATAAACATAATTTTGGCCCCTTTAAGCTTTTTATTTTTATATGTTTATGGCTTTTTTCTTTCCAATCAAACCGGGCTGCGTTTAAGAAAATTTTTGGGAAGTATGCGCGAGATCCTTTCTGGAAATTATAAGGAAAAGATCAGGGACGAGTCTCAAGATGAGATCGGGCAAATTGCCCGGGGCATGAACGAATTAGCGAAAAGGTTGGAGGGCAAAACATGAAAGTTGCGATCATTGGTCTGGGATTAATTGGGGGCTCGATCGGGCTGGGGCTGAAAAAGGCCTTGAGCGAGGTGAGGATCGTAGGTATCCCTCGCCGAGAGGAAACTATCCAGGAGGCGATCCAGCGGGGTGCCATTGATAATGGGACAACCGATCCCCAAAAAGGCGTCAGAGATGCAGATCTTATTTTTGTATGCACTCCGATTAATCTGATCATTCCCATTCTGAAAGAAATAGTCCCTGTACTTAAAAAAGGTGCGGTGGTGACCGATGTCGGAAGCTCCAAGGGAGAGATCGTTTCCCAGGCAGAGAAGGTCATGTCCAAGGGGACTTACTTTGTGGGCGGTCATCCCATGGCAGGGAAGGAAAAAGTGAAGCTTGAAGCAGCTCAGCCGGATCTTTTTGCGGATAAAATTTATGTCCTGACCCCCACTTCCAAAACCAGCAAAAAGGCGCTGGAAACGGTAAAAGAATTTTTGGGATCGTTGGGATGCAAGATCATGCAAATGGATCCCAAGCTCCACGATCTGGTAGTGGCCGGGATCAGTCATATGCCCTTAGCGGTTGCGGCCGCATTGATAAATGCGGCCGAGTACGCGGAAAAAGGAAGGGAGGAGATGAGAACCTGCGCTGCCACTGGCTTTCAGGATGCCACTCGCATAGCTTCGGGCGATCCGATTCTTGGGGTGGACATGTTTACCACCAATAAAAAAGCAGTCTTAAAAACGCTTCGCGCCTTCAAAAAGTCATTGGCTCATCTTGAGAAACTGATTAAGGAAGGAAAACCAGAGAAGATCGAAAAAGAGTTGGAAAAAGCAAAGCTTTTTAGAGATTCCATCTAT
>JAZFXQ010000021.1:0-3596 GCA_036448795.1 Candidatus Margulisiibacteriota bacterium
ATCCCCTTGCTCTATGTCTCCGTGATCCTCCTTTTGTTCCTGGGTTTTTCCGTGCCGATCACGTCCATGAGCGTAATCTTATCGATCGGCCTTGGTCTGGCGCTTCTTCAGCAATACCTGATCAGGAAGAAATGGCTGATCGACCCGTCTTACCGCTATCTTTTTACTGTTTTTTTCTGGATATTGATCACCGTCGGCATACGCCAGACCGGATGTATCCTGAGCCCCTTTATCTGGGTGGGGTTGTTTGCGATCATCAATGAATCGATCTATTATAATTTCAGGAGGGGGATGCTGCTGGCGGGCGCGTATATTTTGTTCTTCTGGATAACTTTTCCTTTGGATCTGATGGGGATCCTTCCTCATCCGGTCTGGATACCGGGATTCTATCCCTACCATTTTCCGAAATTCATCTATTCTTTGCTCGCGGGCTACACTCTTTTTTATGCTTTTATCCCTTTTGCCGTGGGCCTTTTATCCGACCGGCTGCGCAAAGAGAAGCAGATCGCTCAGGTAGCGGCTGAGGAGCAGAAGAAAGCCTATCGTATGTCCTTAAGCATCATGGAGGACCTGGAGGAGACCAAAGAAGAGCTTGTAGCAAAAGTAAAAGATATTGAGGATTCCCGCCGCGCCACCCTGCATTTATTACAGGATGTTGAGCAGGGAGCGGAAGAAATGAGAAAACTCTATGAGGACTTAAAGGTGGTCGACCGGATGAAGACCGAACTTTTATCAGTCGTATCTCATGAGCTAAAAACACCCCTGACCCCGATCTTAGGCTATATTTCCATGTTCCTGACCGAGAGCCATGGCAAGCTGGATCCTACCTATAAAAAGGGAGCGGAGGTTATTCGCAAACAGGCCAAGCATCTTCTGGGATTGATCGAAAGTCTGCTGGATGTGGCGCGGCTTGAGCGCGGGATGGGATTGGAGCTCAAGAAGGAACCAGTTTCCATTAAGGCGATCATGGACGAACTAATGGAAGTTTTCCAGCCCCAATTCGATGCCCAGAAGATCAAATGCGAGATCAAAGTGCCGGAAGATTTCCCGACCCTGATAGTGGACTCGGTCAAAATTCGCAACCTTTTCACCAATTTATTGGGTAATGTGCTGAAATTTGTTCCCTCGGGCGGGCGGGTAAAGATCGTCGGCATTGTGGAAGAGAATACTGTACAGCTTCAGGTAATGGATGATGGTATAGGTATCTCAAAAGAGAATCTGGAAAAGGTTTTTGAAAAATTTTATCAGGTGGACAGCTCTTACACCCGTGCCGTGGGCGGGACCGGTCTGGGGTTGTCAATTGCCAAGGAGATCGCCGAAGCCCACGGAGGAAAAGTTTGGGTGGAGTCGGAGGGGTTAGGAAAGGGAAGCAAGTTTTGTATCAGGCTGCCGATAGGAGGTGAATAATTATGAAAAGGATCCTGGTAGTGGATGATGCCCCGGAAATTGGTATCATGATGGAAGATGTTCTTGCTCCTTACGGGTATCAAATTGATTCTGCTCCGAATGCAAGTGCGGCTATGGAAAGGATGCGTAAAGATGCTCCAGATCTGATCCTTTTGGACGTGATGATGCCGGGGAAAAATGGTTTTGAGTTTCTCGAGGACTTAAAGCAGACCGTTTTCCGGCATATACCAGTGATCATGGTGACCGTAAAGCGCTCCAAAGAGGATGTGGAAAAGGGGCTTAAACTCGGGGTAGCCGATTACGTCCCCAAGCCCTTTGATCCGGATGATCTGTGCGTCAGGATAAAGAAAGTCCTGGAAAGGAGAGCATAATGGCTAAAACAGTATTGGTCGTTGACGATGAACCGAGTGTGGTGGAGGTCGTGAAGGATTTATTAAGGAATGCGGGATATAATGTTATTTTCGCTTTCAATTCAGAACAGGCTTTGGCGAACGCTGTAAAGGAAAAACCGGATCTGGCAGTGCTGGATGTGATGATGCCGGGCATGAACGGTTTTGAGCTGGGGTATAAGTTAAAGACGAATTCGGCTACCCAGGGTATGCCGATCGTCTACCTTACGATCTTGAAGGAACAGAAAGACAGGGATGAGGCGAAAAAAATTGGAGCTGAAGATTTTATCTCAAAACCTTTTGATCCAAAGGCTTTGCTTGAGACGATCGAAAAAATCATTGGCAAGTAACTTTTTTTAATTTCTTGATTTTCGCGTGTTGCTTTTCTTTGATCAAGCAAAGAAAAGCAAAATAAGTGCTTGAGGTTATTCTTGCAGCTGGCCGCTGCTGTCAAATTTGATCAGGGTTCCCGCCTTTAGCGTTTTTCCCTGGAGGATAGTGTTTTTAGCCAGGCTTCCTTCAGAGACCCGCCCGTTCTCGTGAAATTTCACCGCTGTTGCCGCCTTGAATTTAATGCCCTGAAGAATGGTGTCTGGATAGTATGGAAGGCCCAAACGAAGCTTGAAAGATCCTTTCTTGTATTTTGGCAGTAACGCGGTTTTTAGTCGCCCAGCTTTGTCGAACTCAAGGCCGCTGTCCTCATAAAATTTATTTCCCTGGACGGTGGTTTCTTCAGCCAGTACGCCGTACGAAAGCTTTCCGTTTTCATGAAAAGAGACCGCTGTACTTTCGGCGTATTCTATGTCCTGGATGGTTGTGTCGTCCGCCAGATATCCCCGTTCGACCTGACCGTTCTCATAAAATTGGAGACGGCTGTTTTCCATATATTCGATCCCTTTGATTTCCGTGTCATCGGCCAGAACGCCGCTTGTGATCATTCCGTTTTCGTAAAAGGAGACCCCATAGTGTTTCAAAAAACTTATTCCCCTGACGGTAACCTCGCCTTTATTTACCGGGTCAAAATATATGGTTGTCTGTTTATGAAAAAATCTCCCTTTATCATTTGCTTTTTTCATTAAATCTATTTGTTCTTTAATGAAGACCGGTTTGGAGTTGTATTTGTTGGCCGCCTCCATAACCTCCCAGGGAGAAAGGGCATGGTCTTTGTTTTTATCATGTTTTTTTACTTCTGCTTTTGGTATCTCGCCGGCCTTGAGTTCCAGATCCTTGTTCTGGTCTTTTTCCGCATAGAGATTGATCAGATCGATGGTGTTCTTCAATTTTGATATGGCACCCGGATCTGATTTTGGTGAAGGGGAGCATCCCGTAAACATATTATTTCCTCCTTTAATATTTATGATCTTTCCATTATCTTTTCGGCATAATTCCCAAGAAATTTCATTTTTTCAAAAACCACTTGACAAATAATGCTTTGTCCATTAATATGCCCATATGGGCGTTATGGAGTAGAGCAGCATGGTTAGACCGAAAAAATGGAGATATCTCAGTCCTTTTTTGAAAAAATATTTTTTCAGGCCCCGCGGGGTCGCGTTGGCAGAGCTGGAAGTTTCTGATCTCAAGGGAGACGAGCTGGAGGCCATGCGGCTCTGCTATCTTGAAGATCTGATGCATGAGAACGCTGCCAGAAATATGAGGGTTTCCCGACGGACCCTGGAGAGGATCCTCTATTCAGGAAGCAAAAAGGTCACCGAGGCTTTGCTTGAGGGGAAAGGGATCAATATTTCTTTTCCTGAATATGTTTCTATTTCTAAAAGAAGGAGGTGAACGAGAATGGAAACG
>JAZFXQ010000022.1:0-14532 GCA_036448795.1 Candidatus Margulisiibacteriota bacterium
TTCCACCAGGAAAAGAAAAAATGGATCTTCCAGAGCAAAAAGGGGAACTGGAAAGACCTTCCTTCGGCGGTGGCGGTGGATCTGAAGCGTCCGGCAGAAGAGCGAGAGTACACTTATTATGACACGGTCAAGAACGCGAGCGGCGAGGTGGTTTCCATGAAGTGGGGGAGCCACCCCTTTGGCCGATACTCGCTGCTGACCACGCTTAACAAAAAGACTGCCTGGCCGGAGCTCATCCATTCCTCCGGCGATCTGATCATGGAGGAGCGTCAGCTCGTCAACGATCTGATCAAGGTGCTGACCGCCCCGCATGATGAGTTGGAAGATTGCGTGAAATACAGCCAGAACTTCGATCTTTACCGCATCTGCTGGGAATTTGCTAATGCGCCAAGCCGCAAGGATTTGATCCAACCCAAGGAAAGGGCTGCCTACCGATTATACTTCGGATTGCCGCTGACCACGCCGGAAGCCGCCCTGCTGCCAGAGGATGTGGTGATCGCCAATAAGGTTTTGCGCGAAAAAGAGCTGACGAATAACGAGATAAAGGTCCTGATTAAAGAAGGGATCGCCTACCGGCGTTCCGGCAAGTTAAAGATTAATATGGAGAAGATCCTGGGCCTGCAGTTCGACACCTATCAGTATGTGGTCACCATCCAGAAATATACCCATCATTACGGGACATTGAAGAAGCACTGGAAGCAGCTTTCCGGCATCCGCCGCGCTCTGCTCAAGGATTTCAACACCTTTGTCATCAAGGACGCCAATCTTTTCCACAATTTCATGCGCGGACTGATGCTCAAACGCAGCCGCCTGGAAAAGCTCAGCCAGGAAAATGTGCTCCAGATACTTAATGGAATGATTAAAGCCCCAGGCCCCAGTCCCTAGTTCCGATCTCCCTTATCACTTCTTCCAGGAGCGGCATGATGTTTCTTTCGGGAATAATGGAGGATAGTGATTTAGTGTTATCTTTTTCGAAAGCCAGTATTTCTCTGCTTATTTTCAAATGCTTTTGAGAGGCGGCCTTTGCTTTTTCGATCTCTTCTCTAAATTTTACCAGGGTTCTCTTGAAGGTTTTCTCGCGGTAAACGGGCTTTTGTTTAGCGATTTTAACTTCTTCGACCTCGGTTACAATTTCTTCCCGGGGATGGCTGTGGGCCTCCAGCCAGGTGTGCTTCAAGGCCACCAGCGAGGTCGCGTATTCATTCTCGAGTTCCAGCAATTTCAGGAATAGACCCACTTGTTTTTTATAGAGGTAAGGATCTAAGGCTCTGACTTTTGAAATGATCTGATCTCTGGCCTGGATATTCTTTTGCGCTTTTTTAGAAAGTTCGGCAAGGGTGATATCGGGCAGGGTCTTGGTGACCGCAAGCATTCCTTTGAAAAGCAATTCATCTTCTAAGGCCAGGGGTTTTAATGCCGACTTGAGCGCATTGAGCTTATAGAAATGGAATCCTACGGCGAGCGCGGCAATGACAATTACGGCGATAAGAACAATGATCAACCATCTTCTGCGCATATTTTCATTCTCCTTCCTATTCTGATTATACCCCATCTGCTCATAAAATCAACTTTGAAAATCCAACCCGCAAAGCATCTCCTAAGGCCTCTCTTCCTCAACGCGTTTCATTAATTCTTCCATGCGAGCTTTTATCTTCTTCTCGAAGCCGATATCCTTAGGCTCATAATATTTCCTTTTGGCTGCTAGATATTCTAGAGGCACATAGCCCCCCTCATAATCATGAGCATATTTGTATCCTACGCCTCTTGCCCCGAGCGGAGTCGAGGGGTTGCCTCTTGCCTTTTCTTCCTTATAAACAGCATTCATTAAATGCTTGGGGACCTCGAGGGTTGGGTTTTCCTTTACGTCATGTAATGCTTTTTCTATCCCGGAATAAGCGGCATTGCTCTTGGGGGCGGTCGCAACATACACGGTTGCCTGTGCCAAAGGGATCCTGGCTTCGGGCATTCCCACGAATTCGGATACCTGCATGGCAGAGTTAGCAACTACCAAGGCTAAGGGATCAGCATTGCCCACGTCTTCCGCCGCGCAGATCACGATCCTTCGGGCGATAAAGCGAGGATCTTCTCCGGCGTAGATCATCTTTGCCAAATAATATAGAGCTGCGTCAGGGTCCGACCCGCGCATGGATTTTATGAAAGCGGAGATGGTGTTGTAATGACCTTCGCCTTTCTTGTCATAGACCACGGCTTTTTTCTGGATGGATTCTTCAGCGACTTTCAGGGTGTAGTGGATGACACCCTTTTTGTCCGGATGAGTGGAAAGGACCCCCAGCTCCAGAGCTGAAAGCGCCCGGCGCGCGTCACCATCCGAAAGCTTAGCCAGATGCTCCAGCGCATCTTTATCCATTTTGATCTTCTTGTTTCCTAATCCTCTTTGCTTATCTGCCAGGGATTGGGTGACGATTGTTTTTAGATCGTCAACTGTTAAAGGCTTCAACTCGAAAATATTTGAGCGCGAGACCAGGGCGGAGTTTACATAGAAGAAGGGATTTTCAGTGGTGGCTCCGATCAGGATCATGTTGCCCTCTTCCACATCCGGGAGCAGAGCATCCTGCTGGAGCTTGTTAAAGCGGTGGATCTCGTCCAGGAAGAGGATGGTTTTATTCTGGTGAAGTTTTATTCTGTCTTTGGCTTCCAGGCTCACCCTGCGGATGTCGTCCACCTTGGCGATTGAGGCATTCATCCATTCAAAGTGTCCCTGGGTGGTATTGGCGATCACCCGGGCTATAACGGTTTTGCCGGTTCCAGGCGGACCAAACAGAATAACCGAAGCAACCTTATCGGTTTCGATCAAACGGCGTAGGAGCTTTCCCTTGCCAATGATCTCTTCCTGACCAACGATTTCATCAATGCTTCTGGGAGCCATGCGAAAGGGAAGAGGGGCGTTCTTGTTCTGATAATCCTTTAGATTGGCGTCAAAGAGGTCCATGCAGTGATTATACCACATGGACCTCGAAGGTTAGCTATTTTGCGCCGGATGATTTAAGGAGCCTTACGACTTTCTGGTGGCCTTCTTTCTCAGCCAGAGTGAGCGCTGTTTCTCCATCTTCGCTTTTGGCATTCACGTTGGCGCCGTTTTCAACCAGGAGCTTGACCATCTTCGTGTTTCCCTGCATGGCCGCGAACATAAGCGGAGTGCGGCCGTCCTCGATTGTGGGATCGACTTCCGCTCCCTTGGATAAAACAAGTTGGACTGTATTCAGTATTTCCTGCTCATCTGCCCGGCCCAGCTTTGTGACAAGCGGCCAGAGGACAGTGGTGCCGTCTTTGGCTGTGACCTTTAGATCCGCACCTTT
This sequence comes from Candidatus Margulisiibacteriota bacterium, assembly GCA_036448795.1. Classification (GTDB taxonomy): domain Bacteria; phylum Margulisbacteria; class WOR-1; order O2-12-FULL-45-9; family O2-12-FULL-45-9; genus JAZFXQ01. The sequence goes on from JAZFXQ010000022.1 coordinate 3,318, forward strand.
TTCTACAAGAAGAGGGACAAGCTCGGCAAAGAAATAACGGTTAGCGGCTGCCGCAATGATGGCAGTGCTGTTCCTTGTGTTCTTGATGTTGGGATCTGCGCCCAGGCCAAGCAGGAATTTAACGAATTCCGGATCACCATTCTTGCAGGCCATGAAGAGCGGAGTGTTGCCGGCCATGTCCTGGCCATTGATATCCACGCCCATTGCGAGCATTTGTTTGGCGGCATCAAAAGCGCCTCCGTAAATGGCTGAATTTAGTTGATAGGTCATTTCTTCGGTGGTCTTCTTGACTTTCGCTTTGGGGATATCGAATTTGGGCTGTTCGATCCTTACCCGGACCTTACCGGACAGATTGTTGATGTTGATAGAATTTATTTTATTTTTGTCAGGAAATTTCCAGGATCGGGTTTTGCCATAATTTAGAGCATACTTGATCTTTTTAAATTCTCCCTGATAGGGCTTTTCTCCGTTATATAGAACAAAACTCCCTTGGGCTGCTTCATCTTTGCTGTCACCGGTGATTTTTATCACGAGTTCTTTATCGGATTTTGCTAACAACCCGCGTCCTGACATAGCCTTGAGTTCGAACTTTTCCGCTTTTATATCAGGCGGAGGGGGCGTGATCTCTTCCATCTTAAAGGAGACCTTTCCGCTCAGGACCTTTATGCCCAGGGTGTCGGCTTTCCTGATGGTGCGGCTGAACTTTACCGTCATTCCCTGTCCCTGGCTGGAAAAGTTGTAGGTGGTCATGGTGGGGTCGCCGATGACCTTCCCCTCTTTGTAGGAAATGCCCTGCCAGCTGGATTTTCCGTCAATCATATTTTTCGAAACAACCTGGATTATCCTGCCTTTGGTAACAGGTATTTTAATTTCCCGTCCCGCGGAAAGCGTTTTCTCCAGCGGGAGTTTTGCGGCGCCCGACATATTCGCGAAAACAAACATACAAGCAACCAGGATCGATAATTTCTTCATTCTCATTTTTTTACCCCCTTTTTAATATTTGGCTTTGATGGTTTCCGTTTTACCTGCCTTGATCTTTACCTTAAGCATTTTTTCATTATCCTTATCATCCAGGATCTTGACATCATAAGCTCCTGGAACAAGCTTGAATTCTGTCGGACGCTTTATACCGATGTTCTTCCATGACTCACGTCTGGTGCTGCCCTGCTTGTAGATATAGGCCCTGCCAGAAGAGGGTTTGCCGTTTTTGATCAGAGAGATTTGCAGGAAGCCTTCGGAAAATTTAGCGGTCTTCTCCACAATCCCGCCGGCTTTAATATTTACATCTTTGAAGGTCACACTTGGATAATGTATGTCCGAGTGAGTATCTTCCACAAGAATATCGTAGCTCCCTGGAACAAGCTTAAATTCTGTCGGAGCTTTTATGCCAATGCCCTTGGCTGACTCACGTTTGGTGGTGCCCTGCTTGAAAACATAGGCCCTGCCGTGAGAGGGTTTGCCGTTTTTGATCAGAGAAATATTTAGGACGCCGCCGAAAAATTCAGCGGTCTTTTCCGCGATCTCACCGGGATCAACCTTCACGCCTTTAAAGGATACGGTTGGGATCTTTCCCATGGTCGCGTCAGTATCTTCCACAATAAGATCATAGACTCCTGGAACAAGCTTAAATTGTGTCGGACCTTCTTTGGTAATGTACTTGAAGAACTCAGATTTAGTGCTGCCCTGTTTGTGAACGTAGACCCTGCCTGCAGAAGGTTTGCCGTTTTTGATCACACTGATTTTCAGGCCGCCCCCTGAAAAGTCAACTGACTTTTCGATAGTCTTTCCAACTTCGATCTTTATGCCGGAAAGGGTGAGGCTCGGTTCACCCTCGACTTTTATATCTATTACTTTGATGTCGTATGTGCCGGGCGGAAGATTGAGCAGGAGGGGTTTTGTTTTTGAGCTAAAGCCCCCTTTTATCATATATTTGGCGCCTGGTTTATAGGCTCTGACCGTGGCACCGATCCGCTTTGTATCCCTGAATGCTGTAAGTTTGAAAGTTCCGCCCAGGGAAGTTTCTATGGCTTTCTTTAGCGCCTTTGTTAATTGACCCGCGTCCTTGGCTCCCAGGATCAATCCGCCTGAGGGCTTAACCAGGCACTCGAGCTTTTTCATTTCAGCCTTCTTGAGATCAAAGCCGATCACGTGTATCTCTATATTAACCTCGGGAGTAGCCAACTTTGTAGCCACTTCGCAGGGTTTGCCGGCGCAGGATTCGAGACCATCGGTGATGAGGATGATGGACCTCTTTCGTTTAGCTTTAAGGTCAAAGTCTTTTTCAGCCTGAAGGAGTGAGTAGGCAATCGGTGTCCAGCCCTGGGCCTTGATGCGCTTCATGAGGGCTTTGACCTTTTTGGGATCGGGCTTGCCGAAAGGAATTTCTAACTTAGTATCTTTGCAGTTCTTTTCATCGCGGTGGTACTGATGTCCATAGACTCGCACCGCCAGGGCCAGGTCAGTCCGGTCCTTTAAACTTTCCACCAGATCGATCAGGACCTTTTTGGCAATGGCGATCTTGGTCTCTTTGCCGATCAGGGCCCGCATGGAGCCCGAGGCGTCCAGGATGATTTCGATATCCTGGGTCACATCTTTAGCTGTCTTTTGCTCGTCTGCTGCCAGTGAGATATTTGCGCAGACAAACAAAGCGGCTGCAAGGATCAAGAGGGTCTTTAGTTTCATCTTACTTCTTTTTTGTTTTTCTGCTTTTCCCCTTGCGTTCTACCGAGATAGTGCAATCGGTCACCAGGGCTGCCACCGCGCCGACTGCCGCCAGAAAAGGCGCCAGCACCGCTCCCAGTACTCCGATGGTCAGGGGGAATTCAATGATCACATTTCCCTTTTTATCCTGGATGGTGATCTTGCGGACATTGCCTTCCCGGATGACCTCCTTGGTTTTTTGCAATAACTCTTTACCCTTGACCTTGAATTGCTCGTGGATCATTGTTGCCTTTTTCTTCACCATAACGGCACCTCCTTTAATATTCGCCCCATTTTATACTATTTGCAATCAGAAGGAAAGGGGGCAAACAACCAGGTTCAGTATGAGATTTATCCGCTCAGTCTTTTCCGAAGATATAGTGAATAAGAGTCTGTAAATCTTTCTTTTCTCTTTCCCTTAACTTTGAGGCGGTAAGTATTTTGCGTGCGGTGTTTGTGAGGCGATGGATCTCTTTCAGGGCAAAGCTTCTCGCTCCCGATCTGATAATGATTTGGCGCATTGCAGACAAATCCTTGCAAGAAACATTTGTTTTTAAAAATATACGTTTTATCTTTTTCCGGTCTCCTTGGTTTGAATTTTTATAGGCATACCAGATCAGAAGAGTTCGCTTGCCTTCCTGGATGTCAGTTAGTGGAGATTTTCCGAGAGACTCCTCATTACTGAAAACACCTAAAAGATCATCCCTCACCTGGAAAGCCCTTCCCAGGGAAAGACCACATTCAGTCAGATGGTTGATCTCTTTTTGGCCTGCTCCGGCAAGGATTGCACCGATTACCAGCGGTGTGACAAAGGTATAATGTGCGCTCTTCTGATCGTATATTCTGTAAATATCTTTTTGGGTGATCTTGTCCAGATCCTTCAGGCTGTACAGGAGTTCGTTTATTTCTCCGCATCCGGTGTGTAAAGCTGATTCCAGGAGATTGTATAATCCCTTTTCTTTGCGGACCCGGTCCTCCCGGATCGAAAGAAAAGCCTGGATCCCCATAGCAAATATGATATCGCCCACCACTATGGCGATATCCTGGCCGGTAAATTTTTTTCTTTTTTTTGAAAATTCATCTTCTATTCTGGCGTGAAGGGAGGGCAGGCCCCGGCGCAACTCTGAGCGATCAATGATGTCATCATGAATAAGGATAAAATTATGGATGAGCTCAACTGCAATGGCAGTCTTGAAGAGACCGGGAGCGGTTCTCTTTGCGTATCCAAGGTAGCTTAAGGCAAAAAAAAGCGGACGGATCCGTTTTCCTTTGCGCAGTAAAAATTCCTTCAAGTAGTTGTGGGTGGCGGGGGAGAGCTTTTTTACTCTCTTGATAGAACGGCTGAAGGCAATCAGCTCCCGATCTATCTTTTCTTTCAGATTTATGATGGATTCTATTCCCACCCGGCTACCTTCCAAAGAGAATGCTCAGGATAAGCAGCACCCCGAACGGAAGATGGAGCTTGGCGGTGTTCATGTCGATGATGGCAACCTTTTCTTTCTGATCTTTTAAAACCACTGAGATGTTCATGAAGGCCGGTGGTAAGGTGATCAGAACAACTAAAGACCAGATGTTCAGCATGTTCAGCACCACCAGGATAATCACGCTGGTATAGGCAGCCAGAACCAAAAGGGCGTAAAAAAGCTTTGCTCCGGTGGATCCCAGAAGAATGGCAATGGTTTTTATGTTGGCTTGTTTGTCGTGCTGGATGTCGCGGAAATTATTGCCGCTCAAAATGGCGGACACTAGAAATCCGACCGGAAGGGAAATTAGAAATACATTCTGGTCATAGCTTCCGGTGAGCGCAAGATAAGACCCAAGGACCAGGAGGGGGCCAAAGAGCAAGAAGACCATTGGTTCTCCCAGAGCATGATATTTATATGCAAAGGGTCCACCCGAATAAAGGAAGGCTCCTACTGAGCCAATCACGATCAGGATCAGCATGGGCATGCCCCGGAGATAGATCAGATAAATTCCTAGAAGCGAAGCCAATATAAGCAAAATCCAGGCTCCGGTGAAGAGCTCCTTTGGTGATAATAGATTGTCCACCAGGACCCGGCTTGAGCCCAGGGTGTGTTTTTTGTCCACCCCTCTTTTGTAGTCATAATAATCGTTGAAAACATTCATGGCAGAGTGGAAAAGGAAGGCACCCAGGATCACGATGGGAAAGAGAAGCCAGTTCACCTCCAAGGATGATCTATAAGCTAGAGCTGCTCCAAGGAATACGGAAACCATACTTGCCGGAAGAGCGAATGTTCTTAATGCCTGCAACCAAATTTTGATTTTCATCTTAACCTCCCTCCTTGATTACCCATTCCAACGTGTCTCCCGTAATTATACCATTATCTCAAATTAATACACGATCGTTTTGTGAAAGAGTGAAATCTTCGGAAGGGGATAGCGATATAGAAAAGGAGGCAAATTAACATGGCAATTCTTAGGATGGGAACAAAAATCTTAAGAACGGTAATATCCTCAATTGATATATGGCGGAGAGCTCCCAATCAAGTCTTAGAGGCCAGATTTCATAGCGTTAGAAAGGGTTCTCCTATTTTGTGGGGGGCGACTAAGACAGCTCAGGAGTTGTCGGTTCTCGTGCATATAGAGGAAGGGAAAATAAACGTTTCAGATATAATAAACACCAGAATAAGGAAAGTTTTTGAACAACAGGGAATCGAGCAGATCAAAATGGAAGGCTGGCCCGATATAGATGCTGTGCATATGATGATTATTTTTAAAAGAGCAGCAGCAGGAATGGAGGAAGGTCTATCTCATACTTATAGTTTTCGATCAAAGGATCCATTTCATCGAGAGCTTATTCAGCTGGTTAAAAAGGGATCAATCCTTGAAGTCAAGCGGTGGTTGGTCGAACGGGGCGGGGTCTATTAAATCCTTTGGGCTTCCCACTAAATATCTGCTATAATTCCTTAGCGGCTCGATTTTGATGTTCGGGGCCAGATAGCCGCTCAACCGACGGGAAAGGAGAATTTCTATGAGCCGTGCTGAACAAAAACGCTATGAAGTTTTAAGCCCCTTTGAACTCAAGAATAAACTTATCCAGATGGCCAAGACCCGCGGTGAGAAAATGATGCTGAATGCCGGCCGGGGCAACCCCAACTGGGTGACCATGGTTCCAAGAAAAGGATTTTTTCAATTCGGGATCTTTGCAGTTGAAGAATCGCAAAGAAATCCACACCGGCCCCGCCTGGGCAACAAGCCCCAAAAAGAGGGGATCGCTAAAAGATTCGGAGAATTCCTGAAAAAAAACTCAAAATTGCCTGAGATCGGATTCCTCAAAGAGGCCTTTGCATACGTGACCAAGGAACTTGGAATCAAAGGAAACGAGTTCATTTTCGAGATGACGGATGCCATCCTGGGCGATCATTACCCGACCCCTGACCGGATGCTTTCCATCTCTGAGCAGATCGTCCACAAATACCTTGAACAGGAAATGTTCAAGGGCAGGGTCCCGGGCGGCAAGTTCGATCTCTTTGCTACCGAAGGCGGCACAGCTGCCATGGACTATATCTTTTCCTCTTTGATGGAGAACAAGCTCACCCACAAAGGAGATAAGATCGCATTAGGCACGCCCATCTTTACTCCCTACATTGAAATTCCGAAGCTTAACGATTATGAGTTCATTGAGCTGGATGTTATCCAGGATGAAAATAACGACTGGCAGTATCCTGATAGAGAGATCGAGAAACTGGCTGATCCAGCGGTCAAGGCATTCTTCCTGGTCCATCCCTCCAATCCCACTTCAGTTGCCATGCATCAAAAAAGCCTGGAAAAAATAGGGGAGCTGGTCAAGACCAGACGCAGGGATTTAATTCTTTTAACGGATGATGTCTATGGAACCTTTGTGAATGATTTTAGATCATTGGCCGCGGTTGCTCCCTACAACACCATCCTGGTCTATTCCTTTTCCAAATACTTCGGTGCCACTGGCTGGCGGCTGGGGGTCATCGGCCTCCACGAAAACAACGTCTTTGACAAAATGATCGCTAATTTGCCGGAAAAAGATAAAAAGGATCTGCATGCTCGCTACGGCACGGTTGAGCTTGATCCAGACCATATGAAGCTCATTGACCGTATGGTGGCGGACAGCCGCTCGGTTGCGCTTCATCACACTGCCGGACTTTCCACCCCCCAACAGGTCCTGATGGTCCTTTTTTCACTTTACTGCCTGATCGATAAGAAAGGGGATTATAAAAAAGAAGCCCAATCCATTGTCAAACAGAGGTTCGAGACGTTGTATAAAGCGGTCGGCATTCCCTGTCCGGAACACGAATTGGATGCGCGCTACTACTCCACCATTGATATTCCAAAGCTGGCAAAACAAAGATACAACGAAGAATTTATGCTTTGGTTGAAAAAAAATCATGAGCCGATCGACTTTGTGTGGCGCCTGGCCGAGGAAAAGCAGGTGGTCTTGATGGATGGGGGAGGGTTTGACGCCCCCAACATGTCGGTGCGGGTCTCACTGGCCAACCTGCCGGATGAGGCTTACGCCAAGATCGGCCGGGCCATCAGTGAATTGCTGGAGGAATACTACAAACGATTCAGGGGGTAGATCATGTGGGATTTTTTTGCTGATCTTTGTAAAAGCTATCCGCAGCTCCTGATCTTTCTTTCGATCGCCATCGGCTACTATGTTGGCAAGATAAAATTCTTTGGTCTTAATCTGGGCTCGACTGCCGGAGTTCTGCTGACCGCCCTGGTCCTGGGGCAGATGAACATTCCCGTGCCCCCTCTCTTGAAAGCGGTCGGCTTTGCGCTCTTCATCTTTGCCATCGGCTATAAGGTCGGGCCCCAGTTCTTCGGCGCTTTAAAAAAAGAAGGGATCCATTATATCTGGCTTTCCCTGGTGGTGGCCCTGACGGGCTTGATAACTGCCATAGTTTTGGGAAAACTTTTCGGATTTAATGCGGGTACTGTGGCCGGTCTGTTGGGCGGCGCCATGACCCAGTCGACCGTGATCGGCACGGCTGACGGAGCGATCGGCGCTTTGTCTATTTCCGCTGCAGAGAAAGCAACTTTGCAGAGTGATGTGGCAGTGGCTTATGCCATCACTTATATTTTCGGGGTGGCCGGCTTGATCCTCTTTTTCAAAGTGGTCCCTAAATTATTAAAAATCGATCTTAAGAAAGAATCCAGGGAATTGGAGTCCCGGATGTCCGGCGGAGAAGCTGTGCTGGAAAGCCCGGAATTATTCTCCTGGTATAAAAGGCTTAACCTGCGCGCTTACCAGAGCAGGATTTCCGGAAAAACCGTCAAGGAACTGGAAGGAATGTTCCCGGGCCAGGTGGCCATCGAGAAAATAAAACGCGGCAGCCAGCTCGTTGATTTCACACCGGAAACGATTATCCAGGCTGGAGATGAGATCGCCCTGGTGGGCGACCGGCAGTCCCTGCTTTCTGCGGAAAAATTGATCGGTCCTGAGATCGACGATCGGGCGGTCATCGATATTATCGGCGAGATCATTGATGTCTGCGTCTTGAGCAAGCAAGCGGTCGGCAAGACTTTAGGTCAGATCAGCCAGGAGCACGGCCACGGGGTTTTCTTAAGAAAGATCGCTCGTCAGGGACATGAGCTGCCGCTTACCCGGGACACAGTACTTAAGAAATGCGATGTTCTGACAGTGGGCGGCGGCCGCAAAGAGGTTGAAGTCTTTATTAAATATTTGGGCTATGCGGAGCGCTCCACCTCTGCGACGGATCTGATCATGGTCGGAGCGGGTTGTGTGGTGGGGACCCTGATCGGACTGATCACTGTGCCCGTTTTCGGAATACCAATCACTTTAGGGGTTGGCGGAGGGATCCTGGTGGCGGGCCTGGTCTGTGGCTGGCTGCGGGCGGTCCATCCCTCCTTTGGCCAGATCCCAAGCGGCGCGCAGTGGATCTTTACCGACTTAGGGTTAAATCTTTTTATTGCCTCGGTTGGCCTGACTGCCGGACCCAAAGCGGTTCACGCTTTGCAAACCACGGGCGGAGCGGTCTTTATCGCAGGTGCGATCTTGTCGCTTATGCCCATGATCATCGGATTGATCTTTGGCAGAATAGTGCTGCGACTGGAGCCGGTCCTGCTTTTTGGAGCCCTGACCGGGGCTGGGACCGTGACCCCGGCGCTGAACGCGCTCAAGGAAGAGGCCAACAGTTCTGCGCCGGCGCTGGGCTATGCAGTTCCCTATGCCTTTGGCAATGTTATCCTGACCGTCTGGGGAACCGTACTGGTGCACGTATTTTTCTAAGGAAAAGGAGGTTTTTTTATGTTTAGGAAAATGTTGAGCATGGTTTTGTTCGGGATCTTCCTGCTTTCGGTTTCTGCGCTGGCCCTGGATTATTCGGCTGAGAGCGTCAATGTCCAAATAATTGGGAAAGAGAAGGAGGTAATAAAGGGAAAAGCTTATGTTACCAAGGATAAATGGAGGGCTGAAACATTTACAGATGAGGGAGAGAAAACAATCGCAATATTCAGATATGATAAGGAGGTTATGTGGATACTTATTCCCGCGGAAAAGAAATATATGGAGCAAAATCTTTCCAGGGAACAAATAATTGCAGCCGCGACCGAGTTAGGGAAGAGGCTCAAAGAAAAAATAAAGGCAGAGTTTAAGTTCGAAAAGGAATTATTAGGAGCAGAAAAAGTAAGCGGTATACTTTGCAACAAATATAAAACCACTACCAAGATTATCGAGGATGGGAAGACGACCTGGGAATATATCGTATATCATTGGGTCTCTAGGAAATATAAAGAACTAATAATGAAAACCGCGTTTGAAGATGGTTCTTATAATTATTTAAAAAATGTGAAATTTGGCAAGCAGCCAGCCTATCTTTTTGAAATTCCAAAGGGTTATACGGAGATGAAAATGGGGGTTATTAGGTTTGGGGAAGAGGCTGAGGGAGAGGCCGAAGAAGAAGAGATCGAGGAAGGGGAAAGGATCAAGGAGGAAGTGGAGGAAGAAGAGGAGGAGATAAAGAGAGAAGAGATGCCCAAGATCGAGATACCGTTTGATCTGCCCTTTTAATGAAAACCGCCTGCTGGAAAACGATCCAGCAGGCGGTTTTGTGTGAGACTAACTAAGCCTTCTGAGTTCCAAACCTGGTCAGGGCCACTCCACCCAATCCCATGCAGCCCAGAATGGCCTTGATGATGCATCCCGCAAACGGGACCAGACCGATCAAAGCCAGGATAATTATGCCTACCAGGGTTTCCACCATCATGGTTTTGACCGTGAGCTTGGCGGCCTTGAGGATCTTCTGCCCGATAAAATGCGCGGCAGCAATATAGCCGAAGAGTCCTGCCACCGTTACCAGTATAGCCCAGACCGGTATCAGGACTATCCCGGCAATGGAGATCGCCAAAAGTATGATCACCGGCACAAAAAGAATTATGACCAGCAAGCCGTATAAAAAGGTCTTGAGCAGATTGCCTTCCACTGCTGACGAGACCTTTTCAAGCTGGCTGGGAAAGAGGGCCACCAGAATGATCACCAGGACCAAGAAGCCGATAAAGCTCAAGAGGCTGAAGATGGTCAATCCGCCAGCTGCCATGCCGGGAGTGATCCCTCCCATGCCGGCAAAAGAGACTTCAGTAACATCCCCTTTGACCACTGCCCGGGGTGACTTTTCAATTACTCCACCCACAGAAACTGCGTTGCCACCGACCCGCGCCCGGTCTTTCAGATAAAGCGATCCGCCCACTGCGACTGCGTCTCCCTTAACTCTTCCGGAAACCGTAAGCGATCCGCCGATAGCGACCGCATTGCCGCTGACCACCTCGCCGGCCGGAACTTCCAGATCTTGGCCGAACCTGACCAGATCTCCCTTGCCCTCAGCTGCCCAAGCCGTTGACATCCCCAGGAACACGATTCCCAGAACCAGAACCAAACCTAGGATCCTTTTTACCATAAGACACCTCCTGGAATGGATTTGCGTAAATTGTAGTAAGCTGAGAATGAAATGTCAAACGGAAATGAATCTTTCGTAAAACCAGATCCCGACATTCCGTTCAATAATATAAAAGGAGGGTATGAGAAAGAGGGTGATAATGGACGAAAAGACCAGGCCCCAGCTGAGCGCCAGGAGCAGAGGGAAGAGGAAGTCGATCCTTCCGCCGAATAATCCGTAGAGGGAGGGCAGGAGCCCGGCCACCGTGGTAATGGTTGTGAGCACGACCGGCCTGAAGCGCAGCATGGCAGCATCCGCAATGTGATCCAGAGAAAGACGCTCGCCATTTTTGCAGACTTCTTCTTCTTTCTTATTCAAGAATTTGAGCATGACCAGGGAGTTGTTGACCACTACCCCAGCGAGCCCCAGGATCCCGATCAGGGCCAGGAAGCTTAAGATCTCGCCATGGATGAGGAAGGCAAAGATCACACCCACTAGTCCAAAGGGAATAGCCAGCATGACGATGAGCGGTTCGGTAAAGGAATTAAAGAGCACTACCAGGATCAAATAGATCACGATCAGAGCCAGGATCATGGCATTGAAAAAGTTTTTGAGGGTTTCTG
>JAZFXQ010000023.1:0-2222 GCA_036448795.1 Candidatus Margulisiibacteriota bacterium
TCAAGGTTTCTTCTGGAATAGATTTTCAAAGAGTCCCATCAGCGCGCCGGGCGCTCGCACATCTGGCCGATAAATTTTATGGTTTTCCTTCGCAAAAGTTAAAACTCATTGGTATTACCGGGACAAACGGGAAGACCACTACTGCTTATCTTATTGAATCGATCCTGAAAAGCGCCGGTCATAAGGTCGGCTTAATTGGAACGGTGAGCGAAACTCCGCTTACCACACCCGAGTCGCTCGATCTGCAGGCGATCCTGGCCAAGATGGTTGATGAAAAAATTACGCATGTGGTCATGGAAGTTTCCTCGCATGCGCTGGCTTTGGATCGGGCTTATGGCTGCGATTTTGATATTGCAATCTTTACGAATTTATCCCACGATCATCTTGATTTTCACAAGACCAAGGAAGAATCTCTGGCGGTTAAAAGAAAACTCTTTGAGACGCTTAAACCAGAAGGGATTGCTGTTATTAATGTAGATGATCCTGCCAGCAAGTTTTTGATGGAAGTTGTTAAAGGTGAGATTGTGACTTATGGAGTAAGCCAGGCAAAGCATGAACTGCGCAGCACCAAGCACAATGAATTTGACACAAAAGTCTCAGATGTTTTTATAAGGGAAGATGAGATGGCTTTGAAGATCAATTCCCTGGAAATACGGACCCCTCTCATCGGGATGCATAATGTTTATAACATAGTTGCTGCATATCAGTGTGGTCTGGCTCTGCATATCCCGCAACAAACGATCAAGAAAGGGATCGAGTCTTTGAAAACGGTCCCGGGCCGAGTTGAGCGTATCGATTGCGGGCAGCCTTTCTCGGTGATTATTGATTTTGCCCATTCGCCGGACAGTTTGCAAAAACTTATCGAAACTTATCGACCTTTGACCAAGGGTAAAATTATTTTGGTTTTTGGGTGTCCGGGGGAGAGGGACAGAGATCAGCGGCCGATTATGGGAAAGATTGCGGCTGAGTCAGCCGATTTTGCAATAGTTACCACTGATGATCCGCATTTTGAAGATCCTCAACAGATAATAAACGATATTGTCACGGGTCACGAGTCGCGAGTCACGAGTCTTATTGATAGACGCCGGGCCATAGAAAAAGCTTTAAAGATGGCCAGGAAAGGCGATACGGTCTTGATTGCCGGTCGGGGGCATGAGAAGTTTCAGGATTTTAAGGGAAATAAAGTTGCTCTTGATGATGGGGAAGTGGTGAGGGAGATGCTCAAATGAATACTATTGCATGGAAAAACGGCAAAGTTCGAATAATTGATCAAACCAAGCTTCCTCACAAGTTATCCTTTCTTTATTTAAAAACTGTTGACCAGGTTGTCAAAGCCATTAAGGCCATGAAGATCCGCGGGGCGCCTGCAATTGCGGTTGCAGCAGCTTTTGGATGTGTTCTTGGAGCTTCGAGTCTTAAAAGAACTGCTCAAAAGCTTTTAGATTCCCGTCCTACGGCAGTAAATATTAAATGGGCAGTGGAAAGAATGAAGAAAATCGCAAAAGCTGGGAGGGGCTTAAGAGGTCCCGAGCTGAAGAAACTCTTGCTCAAGGAAGCGCTAAAAATTGCTGAAGAGGATATTGAGACGAATAAGATGATAGGCCGGAATGGAGCAAAAATTATTCGGAATGGAATGAGAATCTTAACTCTTTGCAATACGGGGGCGTTGGCAACGGTTGACTATGGGACAGCACTGGGGGTCATTTCCGCTGCGCATAAATCGAGAACAAAACTCCATGTTTATGTTGCCGAGACACGTCCAAGGCTGCAGGGAGCAAGGCTTACTGCCTGGGAGCTTAAAAGATTAAGGATCCCTTTTACTTTAATTACTGACAACATGATCGGAACTCTCATGCAAAAAGAGGAAATCGATTTGGTCATTGTCGGGGCAGATCGGATCGCAGGGAATGGAGATACTGCCAATAAGATCGGGACTTATTCGGCAGCTGTTTTGGCAAAAGCTCACGGCATCCCGTTCTATGTTGCAGCGCCAATATCGACAGTTGATCTTAATATCTGGTCTGGAGAAGAGATTGTAATTGAGGAACGAAATCCAGATGAAGTGACCATGATCGGAAAAGAGCAAATTGCGCCTAAAGGAATAAAGGTTGCAAATCCGGCTTTTGATGTTACGCCTGCTGAATATATTAAGGGAATTATTACCGAAAAGGGGATTTATAAACCCGAGAATTTACTTCAGATTAGGAAATACAGAAGCTAAT
>JAZFXQ010000024.1:0-3651 GCA_036448795.1 Candidatus Margulisiibacteriota bacterium
CTTTGAAATTATTCTTTATCCAATCCTTGCAGGCATGATACTTCAGACGGTTTAGATTTGACCAAGTATTTGATCGTTTCGGATCTAGGACATCATGTAACATAATATTATATTTTCCAGCTCGCTCCTATCATCTGGGTGCGATTATAAGCACCCCCCAGATAGGCGTAGTCAATGATCAATTGTCCGATCCCAATGCTTATACCAGCGGTTTTGTTCTGCTTAGCTCTTTCGGTATCCGAAAGTCCAGCGCGAAATGCCACTCCATAGATCGGCCGGACTTCCACTCCGTAATGCATGGTGGGTTCTTCGCCGCCTTGTCCAAAAATATTGTGAACGTCGGCGGCGATGGTCATCTGGCGAATGGGGTTGAGGGCTGCCCCGGCATTTACTTGCATCTGATAGCGGTAGACATCGCCGTTTTCGAACTTTATGTCGGTGGTCAGAATATCTTTGGCTGCTAGACCGAAAAAGAGGGCGTCGGAAATTCTCAGCAATCCACCCAGGTCCAGTCCAAATCCTACCCCTCTCATAGCGGGGGTATAATTAGTGAGTTCCAGGTCATAGAAGTTCAGGTTTGCTCCGAGAGCAACGGTTTCTTGATACCCTGAAGCGATTGAAAAGGAATACCAGTTTGTATTCTGGTTTTCTAGATCGTTCCTATCGCTCATAACACTGAATCCAACAGCAAACTGGGCTTTTCCCGCGGGGGTCAGCTGACGTTCACGGTAATCATATCTGTTATCCCAGTAGCTTGGCCGATAATAGTATGGCCGATACCAGGGTGGAGCATAGTAATAGTGTCGGGTTTGCCTGGCTGCTTCTCTGAGAGCGGCCTTGGCAAATTTATCAGCCACATGAATGGTCCCTTTGGCAAGCTTCTTGGCGGCTTTTTTGGCCACTTCTTTTCTGGATATGGGTTCCCGTTTTACTTCTTTTCCGGCCGCTTTTTTTTCTTCTTCCTCTTTTTTTACGCTTTCGGCCATGGGCTCTTCTTTTTTAACCGTTTTTCCGCCTCTTCCCCAGCCCTTTTTCACTACCCCTTCCTCAGCCAGATATTTTGCGCCATGATAAGCGAACATTGAAGCCAACCCAACCCCGGCTATCCAGGCAAAGGGGTTCATGGGTACCTCAAAACATCCCTTCAGGGCAAAGGCATTATCCCCGATCTGTCGGTTGCGGTTGGTCAATTGGTAACTGGAGGAAAGATCTATCCCTGGATTGATCGCAAAACCGGCTGGATTCCAGTAAGCAGCGAAGGCATCATCCGCGATGGCGGTGAAAGCGCCCCCCATTCCCATGGCTCGCGGAGCAAAAATCGCAAAAGCACTGTTGGCAAGAAGTGTGAGGATAATTAATAGTCCTAGGCATTTTTTCATTTTTTGATCCCCTGGTTTTACAACATTTTAACAAAATCAGCTTGTCATTACAAGGTTTGAGTGTTAGAATTTTCGAAAAGGTTAAATATGGGAATTTTAAAAAGAGCGCGTGACATTATTTTTAATCCAAGGGGAACTTGGCAGGTTGTAAAGAGTGAAGCCATTGATATTAAGCAGCTATTTGTCAACTATGCTGCTCCCTTAGCACTTATCCCAGCCGTCTGCAGCTTGATCGGCATAACTCTTATCGGCATACGCATGCCAGGCGGAAATGTTGTTCGAGCGCCGTTTGTTGAGGCTTTAATTGGCGGGGCGGTTGGATTTGTTTTACATCTGGCTGGAATTCTGATCGGGGGATGGGCGGTCAAGCTTTTGGCTCCCCTTTTTAATTCAAAACCGGATCTAAACTCAGCTATAAAAATAGTGGTTTATTCCATGACCCCGGTTTGGCTGGCGGGGATCTTTTCGATCCTGCCGGGTTTGGGAATTTTGTCCATACTGGGACTTTACGGAATTTATCTTCTGGCGCTTAGCCTGCCCGTAATTTTAGAAACTCCGCCGAATAAGGTTGTTTGGTACACGGTCTCAATTGTGCTTGCATCCATAGTTATAAGTATTATACTATCTATAGTTATGGTGCCGGTTTACGGTCCAATGTTTATGCGGATGATGGCGGTTTAGAAACTCAAAACTCGGCTAATATGTCTAATTTATAAAGGGAGGTAAATCATGGAAATCAAAACGATAAAAGAAATGCTTGAGCAGAATGCTGAAAAGTTTCGTGACCAGGTTGCTTTTCAGATGAGGCAAAATGGTGGTTATCGAAAGATAACTTTTTTAGAAGCATCCGAGCTGGCAAAAAGAGTTCAGGTGGCTTTGGTAAATCTGGGGGTAGGGCGGGAAGACCGAGTGGCTTTGATTTCGGAGAATCGGCCGGAGTGGCCAGTTTCCTATTTAGCCATTGCGAGTCTGGGAGCGATCGTTGTTCCGTTGGATGCAATGCTGAGCAAGGAAGATATTCTTCCTCTTCTGGAGGATTCTGGAGCAAAAGCCATCATCCTCTCCGAGAAATACATTGAATATTTTCGGGGGACGGGGGTTGAGGAACGAAAGATAATTATGGAGAAATTTGACAGACTCCCCTCTGCTGCACCCGGTTCCCTGCCTCACGAAGTTACCCTAGATGATTTAGCCGCGATTGTTTACACCTCCGGCACCACCGGCATTCCAAAAGGGGTCATGCTGACCCAACGCAATATTATGTCCAATGTTATAGAGGTTTCTGCACTCTTTGATTTCAGCCCAAAAGATAATTTTCTATCGGTTTTGCCGCTGCATCATACTTTTGAAAACACCTGCGGTTTTTTTGGGGCATTTTATAATGGGTGCAAAATAACCTATGCAGAGAGCCTGAAGTCGCATAACATTTTACAGAACATGCAAGAGACCGGAGTTACCATTATGTGCGGGGTTCCGCTTCTTTTTCAGTTATTTTATAATGGGATCATGAGAGAGGTTGAGGAAAAGAAGCTGAAGAAAGTATTTTCGGCCCTTTTCGTGATCGCAAAGTTTTTCAAGTATGTGATCGGCTTCAACATCGGAAAAAAGTTGTTTGCAACGGTGCAAAAAAAATTCGGTGGAAAAATTCGCTTCTTTGTTTCGGGTGGAGCCCCGATCGATCCGGAGGTGATCAAGAATTTTGATTTGATGGGCTTTACCATTCTTCAGGGTTACGGATTGACCGAGTCCTCTCCCATACTCACTTGTTGCACGTTGAAAGATAACAAGATCGGTTCGGTGGGCAGAGCGATTCCGGGAGTGGAAATAAGAATTTCCGGAACCGATCCGGTCGGGGAAATTTTAGCCTTTGGTCCCAATATAATGAAGGGCTACTATAAACGAAAAGAGTTGACTTCCAGGGTGGTGGTTAATGGATGGCTGCAGACCGGAGACGTAGGTTATTTGGATGAAGAAGGCCATCTTTTTATTACCGGACGCTCCAAAGATGTGATTGTGACAGCCTCGGGGGTGAATGTTTATCCCGAAGAGATCGAATTCCCGTTAAGTAAGATTCCGACGATCAAAGAAGCATGTGTTATGGGGGCAAAAGTAAAAGAAGGAGTTCGAAAAGGGACCGAGGAAGTGATCGCTCTGATCGTTCCGGATATGGAGCATTTTGAAAAGCTGGGGCACACGGAAGATCCATTCATCCAGGAAACAATTTCCAATGAGGTGCAGTCCCTTAATAAAAAAATGGCGGATTATAAACGTA
>JAZFXQ010000025.1:0-2248 GCA_036448795.1 Candidatus Margulisiibacteriota bacterium
ATGAATTAAGCTCGATTGTCTATCTCTTCCTGCAGCCCTGCAAGAAAATCTTTTAGTTTTTTTGTTCCCAGATCGCCTTTTGCTCTGTGGCGAACAGAAATCAGGCTTTCCTTCTCTTCCTTATCACCCAAAATTATCATGTAGGGGGCCTTTTGCATCTGGGCATCCCTGATCTTTGCTCCGATCTTCTCGCGCCTGAGATCGATTTCGGCCCGGATATCCTTTTCTTTCAACTTTTCTGCTATTTCCTGCGCATATTCGTTGTGCCGGTCAGCAATGGGCATAATTATAACTTGCACCGGCGCAAGCCAGGTTGGAAAAGCCCCGGCAAAGTGTTCGATGAGCGCGCCAAAAAACCTTTCAATGCTCCCTAAAACAGCACGATGTATCATAACCGGGGTTTTCTTTGAGCCGTCATCAGCAATGTAGGAAAGGTTGAATCTTTCTGGAAGATTGAAATCGACTTGAATAGTTGGCCCTTGCCATAACCTGCCGATCGCATCTTTGAGTTTAATATCAATCTTGGGTCCATAGAAGACCCCTGCCCCTGGATCGACCTGAAATGGAATATCCCGATCCTGAAGCGCTTTTTGCAAAATTGTTGTGGCATGCTCCCATTTTTCAACTGTGCCAGCAAACTTTTCCGGACGCGTAGAGAGGTTTACTTCATATTCAAACTTAAAGACCCTCATGACATAGTCAACAAATTCTAAAACCGACAAGATTTCATCTTCCAGCTGATCTTCTTTGCAGAAAATATGCGCATCATCCTGGGTAAAACCACGCACTCGAAGAAGCCCGTGCAGCACTCCGGATTTTTCATAACGATAAACTGTTCCCAGCTCAAAGTAGCGAATCGGGAGATCGCGATAGCTCACCGTCTTTCTTTTATAAATAAGGATATGGCCCGGACAATTCATGGGCTTGATAACATAATCCTGCTCATCGATCTGCATGAAATACATGTTTTCGCGATAATAGTTTGTATGCCCGGAGGTGTTCCAGAGATCGACTTTTGCAATGTGCGGAATAGAGACTAATTCATATCCGCGCTTGAGGTTCTCTTTGCGAAGAAAATCCTCAATAATATTCTTAATCGCGGTTCCCTTGGGATGATAATAAACAAACCCTGATCCAGCTTCTTCGTGGATAGAAAAGAGATCGAGTTCTTTGCCAAGTCTTCGATGGTCACGTTTTTTTGCCTCTTCCAGGTTTTTTAAATATTCATCCAGTTCTTTTTGGGTATTAAAAACTGTTCCATAGATCCTTTGCATGACCGGATTGGTTTCGATCCCATGCCAGTAGGATCCAGCGATCGAAAGAAGTTTAAAAATCTTGATCTCTCCAGTTGACTCAATATGCGGACCGCGGCAGAGGTCACTAAAATCACCATTTTTGTAAAAACTCACTTTTTCATCTTCTATTTCATGCAGAAGCTCGATCTTATACTTTTCTCCCCGCTCCTCCATGAGCTTGACCGCTTCCTCTTTGCTCATTTCAATTCTTTTAAATTTTTGATCGGCCTTGATAATTTCCTTCATCTTCTTTTCGATCTTGGGAAGGTCTTCTGGGGTGATCTGCTCCGGCATATCAAAATCATAGTAAAAGCCGTTTTCAATGGCCGGGCCGATACCAAGCTTTACCCCTGGAAAAAGTTCGATTACTGCTTGAGCCATGATGTGGGAAGTAGAATGTCTTAAGGTTTCTAGGTCGATTTTTTTCGTCATGACGAGAAGTATATCATATGAGGGATTCGCGGGCAAATTTATCCGCCGCAAGTATCTCTTCTAAGGTTGGATTATCCTTAACTTGATGTTTATCCGTCACTTCTTTAATTTTCTTCGGCAGCTCAGCAAAATTTATCTTGCCTTTAAAGAACAGTTTTATTGCTTCCTCATTTGCTGCATTCAAAACTGCAGGAAGGGTTCCGCCCTTCCTCCCTGCCTCATAGGCATATTCCAGGCAAGGAAACTTTTGTCTATCCGGCTGGAGGAATTCGAACTTTGAGATCTTCGCAAAACTTAGCCGGTTCCAGTGGTTGGCCATCCTTTTTTGTTCAAGCAAAGCATATTGAATAGGAATCCGCATATCAGGTGCTCCCAGCTGAGCCTTAATTGAGCCATCCGTGAACTCAACAAATGAATGGATAATGCTTTGCGGATGGATCAAAACCTCAATCTTCGAGTAATCCATACCAAATAAATAGTGCGCTTCCATGACTTCGAAGCCTTTATTCATTAAGGTCGCG
>JAZFXQ010000026.1:0-3557 GCA_036448795.1 Candidatus Margulisiibacteriota bacterium
TCTTTATGGATGGCCAGGGCCGGGTCGAAAACAGGACTCGGGCAAAGTTCGAATATCCATTAGCTAAAGGACGTTTTGTTCCAGGTGTCGAATATCGGTGGGATGAGGCTGAAGGATACGATATTCACAGCGTGTATCTTACGGCAAAGGGCCGGCCCCTGGAAAAAGGGCCGCATTCCATTATCGTGGAAGGAAAGATCAAGCTCCCATTTCTTGAATTCCCTGATAAGAAACGGGGCGCGGAAATGAAGTTTTACCGGAGGCCGGATGGGTCCTTAAGCGTTTTCTATTCGAATGAAAACATGTATGCCGGAGGAGTAGCAGAGCTTTATTTCAATGAAAAGGACTACAACAGCTACTACGCCACCTTCATGGTAAATATCACCGATAACCTGCTGGCTGGAGCAGAATACAACCATTATTTCTTCACCTATCCCGGAGCGAAAAAAGTAATGGACGATTTAAACGGCGCTTTTCGCTACACCCTGGACCTGGCGGAAACCGGGCTGCTGGACGATTACAATCAGGTGAAATTGAGATTTTACCTGGGCTGGCCCTATGTGCAGTATGATGAAACAGAAGGGAAGATATTATACAACGACTTTATCAGCTTCCTTACCAGCGCAAAACTCGGCGTTGGAGCAGATATCCATTTAGGCAAGAGAGCGGTACTAAGCGTGGATTGTTCTGTGGTGCGCCAGAGCGACTATACCTACGGCCAATGCTCAGCTGAGATTAGATATTAGATGGTAAAAACCAAAAATTTAGTGAAATTTTCGGGAAAAGTTGTCGATATATATATTGGAGGAGGTAACAACCGATGAGAGCCTTAGCTGCGGGATTAAGACCAAATTTTGCTAAATTAGATTTTGCTAAACCGAATTTTGCTAAACCAAAATTTTCTCTTGGTAGAGTGGTTTGGCAGGGAATGGCAGTGGCGGGATTAACCGCCCTGACCGGGTATACAACCGGCATCGTTAATGGAATGGGAATTGTTGCCGCGCTTGAAATAATTCGTTCCGGCCTTCGCTACTTAAAAGAGGCAAAAGCCGATCTTGATCTAAATTCCAAACCCGGAGGATTCTTGCCCATCCAAAATTTTGATTTGAGAAACAGGGGTAAATTTTCATGAATGGAATTGTCCCAAAACATAATAATGGCAACCAACTCACAGGCTGGTATGACTATGTAAACCAGCAGTCTGTTCTGGCTGACGACAACCAGCCAGAATCAGAAACTGGGGATCAGGAATTGGGAAATGATAGACAATTAATCTTCACTTCCCGATCCCCGGCCCCCAAAAAGGAAAGAGCCTGGTGGGAGGTCTTGCTTTTTGGTGGGAAAACCGGAGGCCTGAGCAGCTGCGGCCCCCAATCTACCACTGAAAGTAATATCTGCCAAAGCGGCCTTGCCCCTGAATATTCTGGATACGCCAATTCCATACCGGGCATCATCTATGAATCAGATCTGGAAAACGGGGTAACCGTGATCTGGAAACCCAAGGCAAAAAACTGCGACGGCTCCACCCAGGGCATCAAATTGGTCTGTCATTTTTCTTATACAGACGGGACCACCGAGGACCCCGAATTTGATCCCGGTCCAGATGGGATCGTGGCCATTCAAAAAACATTGACCAAGAAATTGGACAAAGCACCAACCTGCGACCTTTACTACCTTGATCCCAATTTACCCGAAGAGCAGCTCGAGCCCATAAAGGATGCCGTAATCCTTCACGGCCCTACCGTTATACCCAAGATCGAAGATCAGCCCACCCAGTGTGACTACAGCCCTAACCCGCAAATTCTGGGCAACCTTGAAATGGACAAAAGAGAAGTCTTGGTGGGTGAGCAAGTCAAATTTTCTATTCCCAGATATTCAATTGTACAGTGCGATCAAATTACCGGAGCGGATCCTGAAAACCAGCTTGAGGTATCCTTTATAGTTGACAACAGGACATATGAAGCGAAAATTGATGGCGAGTATTTCTATCTCCCGTTCAGCTTTAGCCAGCCAGGGGATAAAAAAGTCTTTTTGAAAGTGGTAGACACATCCCGGCCAAACAGCGTTCCCCAATATGCTTCAATTGGTTTTTATGTAAAACAGTCCGAAGATACCTGTTTTTCAATCCCTGAAACCGGGGTCCGGTCACGCACCCCGGATGTGAGCCAAATCGTAAGAGGAGACGGCACCCTCTTTACCTGGACGGTTTCTGATCTCTCTGACTGCAATGGCGATCCCCTGACCCTGCTATCAGACAATTTATCTGATCTCCTTTACCAGCCGACCGTTGTTTACGAAAATAATACCCTGATCGTTACTGGTCAGATCCTGCCCACCATTAGCGGCGGGACCCTTAGAGTGAATTTTGAAGATTCCGTTGGAAATCCTAAAATCGTTAATCTTTATCCACCTGAAATTAGACCCTTGGCAATCGAAACCCCTAATCCCTATATTCAGCAAAATCAACCGGTTTCCTTCTATGCTCAAAGCGTACCCGGCGCAACCAATTACCGCTTTGTGGTAACCAAACCCGATGAAACGGATGATCTTGAAGAAAATTTAGCTTCTCCGAATTATCCCTACACACCCAGCCAGGCCGGACTGCATACCCTAAGGATGGAAGTCACCACCTATAGCGGTGATACCATCTCCGTCTCCTATCCTTTTATGGTCCATGAAACTCCTGAGGAAGCTGCCTGTTATGCGATCCCCGACCCAGGCAGAGTCAGCCGCACCCCGGATGTGGCCCAGATCGTAAAAGGTGCGAATACCGCTTTTACCTGGACGATCTCCGATCTTACGGACTGCGATGGTGATCCGCTCATCCTGGTCTCTGAAAACTCAGATGAGTTTCTTTACAACCCTGCTCGAAGCTACGATGGAAATACCTTAACCATTGCTGGCCAGATCCTGCCAAGCATTAGTGGAGGAACTATCAGGGTTCAGCTCCAGGACAGCGTAGGACACACTAAATTTATCAACCTCTACCTTCCCACACCACAACCTTTACAGATCGAAACCAGTGACAATTTCATTCAGCAAAATGAACCGGTCTCCTTCTTCCTTCTTCAGGAAGTGCCCGGAGCCACTAACTATGGTTTTGTGGTAACCAAACCGGATGGTACAGATGATCCTCAAGTTAACCAAGCTAGTTCGGCCTTTGCTTATACCCCGACCCAGACCGGTCTGCATACCCTAACTCTTTATGTGACTGCCTACAATGGAGAAATTATCTCAACCTCCTACCCCTTTGTTGCCAACGAACCGGCCGGAACTGGAGCCGATGTCTGCTATTCCATCCCGGATCCAGGACTGGTTACCCAGAATCCTCCTACTCCTCAAATTGTAAGGGGCGATAATACCTACTTTACCTTTACGGTTAACGATCTAACCGACTGCCTGGGAGGATTGCTCACTCTCTTTTCCAATAACGCGAGCACTATTCTATACAGTCCGTCAGTCAATTACGCGGCTGGCACCCTGACCGTTTCTGGAAGGGTCCGATCCACTATCTCTGGAGGAAGCTCAATCCGTACAACCCTCCTGGATAACTGGGG
>JAZFXQ010000027.1:0-2465 GCA_036448795.1 Candidatus Margulisiibacteriota bacterium
GCAACAAAGGTCACGGTTCTCCTGGCTCTGACCGCAACTCCCAAAACTTTACCAGTGTCAGCATCCAACCCCGAAGGAACATCCACAGAAAGAAGCGGTCTTTTACTTTTATTCATTATATCAATGACCTCAGACATTGGACTCCGAACATTGGATTTCAGCCCGATCCCAAAGATGGCATCGATGATCAGGTCGCTTTTCCTCATATCCCGCAGATCCTTAGCCGACCTTAGCTTTACGATCTTTTGTTTCATTCTTTTTAGTATATTCAAGTTGGTTCCTGGATCGGGCTTGAGTTTTGAGGCTTTTCCGATAAGATAGACTTTGACATTTATGCCGGCATTCAAAAGATGTCTGGCAGAAACCAATCCGTCTCCGCCGTTATTTCCCACCCCGCACACGATGGCTACCCTCTTCCTGCTTCGAAGCATCTTGATGGCTTCCTCCGCCACACCCCGGCCAGCATTTTCCATGAGGATCAGAGAAGGGATCCCCAGCTTTTCCTGGGCCAGGCGGTCAAATTTTTTAGCTTGAGCAACAGAGATTGTTCGCATCAGATCAATTCTACCTTGAGATTAACAGTCCTGCAATGTTTTTTAAATCGAAGCTGGACATCCTTTATCCAGGTGCTACAATATGCAGGAAAAGTCTGAGGTTAATATGGAAATTAAAGTCGTACAAACCAAAAAAGATCTAAGGGATTTTATTCTCTTCCCCTGGCAGGTCTACGCAGATGACCCGAATTGGGTTCCGCCCTTGATCTCGGAAATGGAGGCTTTGCTCGATCCCAAAAAAAATCCCTTCTGGGAACACGCTCAGCAGAAACTCTTTCTGGTCAAAAGCCTGGGCAGGGTTATCGGCCGGATCGCCGGGATCGTCGACCAGAGGCATATTGATTTTCATAACGAAAAGGTCGGCTTCTTTGGTTTCTTTGAAACCCTGAACGATTACGAGATCGCTGAATTGCTTCTGAGCCAGGTCCGTGAGTGGCTCCGAGAGAATGGAATGAAAGCCATGCGCGGACCAATGAATCCCTGCCAGAACGAAGAATGCGGTCTTTTGGTAGATGCATTCGACTCTTCCCCCTGCCTGATGATGACCTATAATCCCAAATATTATATGGATCTTTTACAAAAATTCGGGCTGCGCAAGGCAAAAGATCTTTATGCATACTATTCTCCCATATTGCCGGAGCCCCCGAAACTCCTGGTGGATGCGGCAAATTTTGCGCGGAAAAAACATCCAAACGCAAAAATTCGACCGGTAAACTTAAAAAAATTTGAAAAAGAAAAAGATCTGGTAAAAGAGATCTACAATACTGCCTGGGAGAAAAACTGGGGCTTTGTGCCCATGACCGATAAAGAATTTGAATCATTGGCCAAGCGCCTTAAACCCCTGATCGTTCCTGAACTGGCTCTCTTTATTGAAATTGAAGGCAAACCAGCCGGGTTGATATTAGCCATCCCCGACTATAATCAAGCGCTCAAAAAGATCAACGGCCGCCTCTTTCCTTTGGGTTGGTTGAAACTTTTATTCTATTCACGAAAGATCAAAATGCTCCGTTTGTTCATTATGGGTGTCTTGAAAGAATATCGCATGCAAGGACTGGAAGCCCTGCTCTATCTGGAAGGCAATCGAAATGCGTACAAGAAGGGCTATGAGGGCGTAGAATTTTCCTGGATCCTGGAAGACAATCATTTTACCCGCCGCGCCGCGGAGAACATCGGCAGCAAGATCTACAAGACCTACCGCGTCTATGAGATGAGGATCTAAGCCCGCTTGATCCTAATTCGTCGCTGTGAACGGCACAACATCTGTAATGGTATAGCCCTCGGCTGAAATTTCTGTGGCAACCGAAGTAAGCTCAATATCTTGTTCGGCCAGATAAGATGTGTTATTGCCAAGATCGTAAACATCATACAACAACATCCCAGAATCCGAATTATAATTAAAGCTGAATATCTCTATATTTGATTTATCCGGAACCATGTCAACCGGATCCTGGGCCGGATTAGCCAAGTTCAAGCGAAGGATCTTGTAATAACCGACCTTATTAGAGAGATAAAGCGCGTAATTGCCGTAAGAGCGAACCTTACTCATGGATTTATAATAATTTACCGTATCCTGCGGAAAAGCGATAATTTCCGCCGTGCCATTGGCATTTACGACCTGAAAAAGCTTATCCCCCTTGGATGAGCCGGCTCCCCATTGATCCAGGCTCATGACCGCGAAAAGCACTCCGTTCTCAGCAAAAACCAGCTGTTTTGCGTTCCCGAACCTTACCCCCTGTAAACCATTTTCTTCCCGCCATTTTGTCCAGGTCTTCCCCGAGATCCTCGCATCCACCAAATCGTTTAATATGTTGCTAATGTTCCACTCTTCACCGGCTTCGGTAGTGGTACCTGCAAAGGTAACTAAATCCAGATCATCGGTAGCAATGCTCTGGTATTTCTGTCTGATAAAAG
>JAZFXQ010000028.1:0-2872 GCA_036448795.1 Candidatus Margulisiibacteriota bacterium
TCCAGAGCGGGGGGGATCTCTTTTTGAGCTGGATTACAAACCCAAGGCCTTTAATCTGATCAATACCCTGGCGCGGCGCAAAGAAGGGGGGGGCTCGCTCCTGGATCATTTTCTGCCTCCGGATACAGACCTGGAAAAGTTCAATTCTCTAGACTACCGTGAAGCAGGGGATTTCGCCTCTGGAAGATACGCTTTCATGCCCGGACGCAAAGAAGCCGAGGTCATGCTTCGGCTGTCCAGGCAAGGAAGCGTGGACGGTGCTCCGGTGAAAGTCGAAAAGGCGGTTTCTCTTTTATCCAAACACTCCATTTTTACGGTTGAATATGAAGTAACTAATCTGGGAGGGGAGCCGGACGAATTCTGGTTCGGGGTCGAATTTAATCTGAGCCTGCTGGCTGGGAATTCGCCCGATCGCTATTATGTCATAGAAAATACTGCTTTGGAGGACAGATCCTTGGGGAGCAGAGGAGAAACGAACCGGGTCAGAGCGCTGAAACTCGTTGACGAATGGAGCGGATTTGATGTATTATTGGAAATGAATAAACCTGCGCTGCTCTGGCGTTTTCCGATCGAGACCCTTTTTCGATCGGAGCAGGGTAAAGGGAAAAGTTATCAAAGCTCGGTAGTATTTCCGAGCTGGAAGTTTCGCTTGGGATCGAAAGAGTCCTGGAACGTAAAGATCACTTTGCGCATTGAAGAATAGAGATTATGCCTGAACTTAGAAAAGACCCAATTTCAGAACGCTGGGTGGTAATTTCCACTGAGCGCGGGAAAAGACCCTCGGATTTTAAACTGCCTTCGGTGGCGGAGGAATCTGTAGATATTAAGGGGTGCCCCTTCTGTGGAGGAAATGAATCAGAGACCCCCCCTGAAATAACCGCTTGGAGAAAAAAGGGAACCAAGCCCAATACCCCGGGCTGGGACATACGCGTAGTCTCAAATAAATTTCCAGCCCTGACAACTGAGGGAGAGATAAACCGGACCGGCATGGGGATTTTTGACATGATGAGCGGCATCGGGGCGCATGAAGTGATCATCGAAACCCCCCGGCATGATTTAAATATCCCGGATATGGATGACAAACATGTGGAAAAGATTTTATGGGCTTACAAGCAGAGAATTCTGGATCTGGGAAAGGACCAAAGGTTCCGTTATGTTCTGGTTTTTAAGAATTACGGCAAGGTGGCCGGAGCCTCGCTTTCCCATCCTCATTCTCAGTTGATCGCCACCCCCATCACCCCCCGATATGTTAAAATGGAATTGAACAATTCACGCGAGTATTTTCTTGAAAAAGAGCGCTGCATCTTCTGCGATATTATCCGGCAGGAGCTTGGTTCCGGCGAAAGAATGGTTTATGAAAATGAATATTTTGTGGTCTTCACTCCCTTTGCTTCGCGCTTCCCGTTTGAGATCTGGATCCTTCCGCGCCGGCATGAGTTTGGATTCCAGGTTCTGCCGGACGATGAACGTCTGCTTTTAGCACAGTGTCTAAAGGATATCTTGAAGCGGCTTAAAAAAACCTTGAATGATCCACCCTATAATTATGTTCTGCACACTTCTCCCAACCCGATCCCTCGCCCAGGAAAACCAGACTACTGGGGTACCATCCAGTTCGATTATCACTGGCACATTGAGATCATTCCCCGTTTGACCAAGATGGCTGGTTTTGAATGGGGGTCTGGATTATACATAAATCCGACTTCCCCGGAGGAAGCAGCCAAATACTTAAGAGAAGTCAAAATTTAGACCCCCATGAAGATCCTCTTTGTCTCTTCTGAAGTTGTCCCCTTTGCAAAGACAGGTGGGTTGGCGGATGTGGCTGGTGCTCTACCCAAAGCCATCCGAAAATTTGGTCATGATATCCGGATTTTTATGCCTCGTTACAAGAAAATTAAACAGGAGAAATGGAATTTGGAGCCTCTTGTGCAGGGGATTGAAGTGAAGCTAGGGGATCAAAATGAGAAGGTCGATGTTTATCAAGCCAAGATGCCAGGGTCTGATCTGACTGTATACTTTGCGGAAAACAGGCATTTTAGTTTGAGAGATGAACTTTATGTGCAAAATGGCAAGGATTATCCGGATAACTGCGAAGCATTCCTGACTTTCTGCAGGGCGGCCCTCCCTTTTTTAAAAAAGATCGATTGGCGTCCGGATATCATCCAGTGCAATGACTGGCAGACTGCTCCGCTGATCCTTTATTTGCATGAAAATCGAAAGCGTACGCCTTCTCTTAAACGTACCGCGACGGTTTACTCCATTCACAACATGGCTTATCAGGGGACCTTTCCTGAAGAGAAAAATGTGCTGATGAACGAGATTGAAATGGGGAATTTGGTGTCGGAAGGGAGGATCAATTTTGCCAAGGGAGGGATCCTTTTTGCGGATGTCATAAACAGCGTTTCTGAGACCTATGCTAAAGAGATCCAGACCGAAGAATTCGGCTATGGCCTGGAAGGATTGATGCAAAAGCGCTCGCAGGACATCTATGGGATCATCAACGGAGTTGACGATGAGCTTTGGGATCCTGCCACGGACAAACATTTGGTTAAACGTTACAGCCGGATGACTTTGTCCCTGAAGGGTCAAAACAAGACCGCTTTGCAGAAAGAAATGGGGCTGCCAGTTCAGGAAGAAATTCCTTTGCTTGGAATAGTCTCGCGTTTAGATGTCCAGAAGGGTTTTGATATTTTGACAGAGGGGATCGAAGAAATTATGCAGCTTGACTGTCAGTTGGTCATCCTTGGCACCGGTGATCGGAGATATCATAAGTTGCTGGAGAAAATAAGGCGTAAATATCCAAAGCATATAGGGATAAAGCTTGGTTTTGATGCACCCTTGGCGCAAAGGATCTATGCCGGATCTGATATGTTTC
>JAZFXQ010000029.1:0-4963 GCA_036448795.1 Candidatus Margulisiibacteriota bacterium
TCCTTTAAATACCCCCTATGCCTGCCATAAATTTAAAGCAATAATTCCACCATTTTCTTGTGAGAAGGAACATTTTTACAGGGTTTATTTTTAAACTTGCTGGCCCATTCCGAGGCTTCTGACCAAAGTGCGTTTTCTTTTTCAAAATTTAAAACCTTTTTATAATTTTCCAGAGCTTTTTCTCTTTTTCTTTGAAGATCATAGTACATCCCCAGAAGAAGATAGGCAAAGGCAGATCCTCTTCTGAATTTCGGTTCGACCCCATAGTAGTCTTCTATGTCTATGACCTCTCTCAGGTCGTCTGAAATATTACCTGAGCCGTGACCAGCCAGATCAAAGTATTCCAGTTTAATGGCACCCAGCAGGAGCTTGGCTTCAATGTGCCCTGGGTCGATTTTGAGAACATTCCGGAGATGGATTGTCGCGGTGATTAAATTGTCCTTTTTGTAATAGCTTTTTCCGGCGTTTAGCTCTTGAGTTAATGTGCGGCCGAGCTCTAATTTTTCTTTATCCAGGGTTTGCTCATATATTTCAAATGCGAGATCTTCTTTTCCTTTACTTTTAACCCATTTCCAAAGATTATTTACATCAAAACCATAGAAATCTCCATGCGCTGAAAATGGGCCATATCCGAGCCAGAATAAATTGTTCTTATAATCTAAGAGCGCACTGACATAGGTCTGGCTTATATAGGCCTCGCTATTTTTATAAGGGGGAGAGATATTGTCTCCCCAGGTTTGTTCCATGTTGCGTGCGAGGTCGAAATAATCAGAAAGGATGCGTATCGCCAATTCGTGCGGCTCCCCGGAGGAAGCTAGAGCCTCTTTGAGCAGTCTTTTTATGCGCCGGTATCTTATCCAGGAATTTAAATTTAAGGCATGCACCAATTCTGTTTTGCTTTCAAATTTTTTTGACTTTTCAGTTTGATAATTGTTTGTGGCCACAACATTGTTTTCGCCTTCTTTTATTTCCCGGACAACCGTCATCTCGCCTGGAACCACTTCTGCCATTGCGGCATCTGTTCCATCTGAGATGAGAAACTTCTTGGCGCAGGTTTCTTTTGATCTTTTTAAAAGATCCAAGATCCCCTGATAGCTTGGTTGATTGGCCATTTCCCTGAGCAGGGTCACGGTAGGCTTACCAAATAATTTTCTGGGTCCCGTGACATTGTTTATGCCAAAGAATAAGGGTTCGCCATTCTCGCCTTTTATAATTGCCGTGGTTGGGGCGAGGTTAAAGAAAACCGGCCCGGCCGAGATAAAAGACTGCTGTCCTTCGATCTCATAAAGAATAAGCTGGGAGTGGTCTAAGGTTCCAGAGGAATCATAGATCATATCAAAATTTCGGCCGATCAGAAGATTCCCAGCCTCATCTTTTTTGGCAAAAGATGAACAGCTAAATCCTGCCAGGGCGAAATTGACCATAAAGTCATAGAGTGCGGAAAGTCGGATCATCTTCATTAGCCGGATTACATTATAGCGATGAAGGCCCTCCGCCCCTTTGGCAATGCCTTTGATCTCTTTTCGGAGGGGTCGAGGAATTCTACACCATTGGAGAAGAGCATAAAAAGGGAGAGCTATATGATATACGATTTTGGAAATAAAACGCCCAGCTGTCTCAGCAAACATATTTTTGAGAGAGTCGTTAAAATTGACTAGATCCTTTGAAAAAGCTTTACCATATTGAAGCCCTACTTGGTAAGGGGTTCCCTTTAAGTGGATGACCCCCAAATTACTTTTAGGAATATTGACCGGTTTTCCAACGCCTGGATATTTAATTGAATTAACTTTCATCCTATTTAGTTTTCGACCAAAACCCCAAAAAATTTCACTAAATTATGCTAAAATATAGAAGTGATGCTTCCGGAACTTAAAGGAAAAGTGTTGATCCTAGGCGTGGGGAATCCTATGAAGCAAGACGATGGGGCAGGACCGCACTTCGTGCGGAAATTCAAAATTCAAAATTCAAAACTCAAAAATAATGTAGAATTATTAGATGCTGGAACAGTTCCTGAGAATTTCACGGGAAAGATCAAGCAAATTAGACCGGATACTCTGGTAATCGTTGATGCCGTTGACTTTGGGGGAGAAGCTGGTAGCATAAAGGTGATCGAAGCGGAGCAGATCGCGAGTCAAAGCCTCTCGACCCATAACGTTTCACTTAAGACTTTTGTGGATTTCTTAAAAACAGATTTGCCGGATCTCGAGGTATTAGTGGTCGGTATCCAGCCCAAGGAAGCGGGTTTCGGTGAGGGGCTAAGTCCCGAAGTTGAAAAGGCGGTGGATGAGCTGTGCATGAGCTTGGTTTAGCACAAGATGTATTGGAAAAGGTAAAGGCAGAGGCCAAGGCAAAGGGACTCGCTCGAGTTACTTATGCCAAGGTGAAAATTGGCGAGTCCCGGATAACCGATCCCCCTGAATTCAAAGAAATTTTCTCAACCATTTCTGCGGGTTCTGTCGCGGATGGGATGCAGCTTGAATTGGAAATACTGCCTCTCAAAGCGGTTTGTTCGGATTGCAAGAAAGAATTCAAATCAAAAACCCTAAGACTGGATTGTCCCCATTGCGGCTCCACGAATATCCAGATCTCTTCGGGCAAGCAACTTTTAATTGAAGACTTGAAGTAGAGTTTGATTTTAGATAGAATTCAAGCGGAGGTTTTCTTATGAATAAAAGTAAAATAACTAAAAATATGACCATTGCCGAGGCCTTAAAATTAAAGCCCGAAATTGCGCCGATCTTAATGACAAAAGGGATGCACTGTTTAGGATGTGTGATTGCCCAAGGGGAAACCATTGAGCAGGCGGCTGAGGTTCATGGATTAAACCCAGATGAGCTGATGAAGGAATTGAATGAGGTTTGATTTTGATGAAAAGTTTTAAGTGTCCGATCTGTGAAACAAATATTGAATTCCCGGATAATGCAAAAGCCGGTGAAAGGACAACTTGTTCAAATTGCTATGCCCAGCTTGGACTAAGCAAACATAGGGGCAAATGGGTGATTGGCTGCGCCTTCTGTAAGGAGCCGGTCTTTGATCCGGCGTCTTGCGATGAGTGCGAGCGACGGCACGAAAGAAGGAAAATCCTGATCGAAGAAGGGCGTTTGTAAGGGAGGCGCAAAATGGTAAAAGTTTATTCTACTCCTACCTGCCCGTATTGCAAGATGGTAAAGCAGTTTTTAAGCGAAAACAATATCCAGTTTGAGGATGTGGATGTTTCCTCAAATCAGGCTGCTGCACAGGAAATGGTCGCTAAATCCGGACAGATGGGGGTTCCGGTTCTAGATATCAATGGGCAGATCGTGGTTGGTTTTGATAAAGCCAGGATAAAACAACTTTTGGGCCTCTAGGCCTTTCGGTGTAAGGAGGGTAGTAATATGCAAGTTTCGGTTGACCAGGCACTCTGTAGCGGCTGTGGCCTCTGTATTGAACTAGGCCCGGATGTTTTTGCTTGGGGTTCGGATGGCAAGGCCATTGCTGTAAAAGGTGAGAGCGAGAGCTGCAATATCGAGGATATCGCAGATCAATGCCCGGTAGAAGCGATTAATGTCTAGATTTTCCGGAAATGCTTTAACCGTCCTCAAGAAACGTTATCTTCTTCGAGATAATAAGGGCAAAATCATCGAAACCCCGGATCATCTTCTGCATCGTGTAGCTAAGGCTGTTGCCAAAAACAAGACAGAAGAGAAACAATTCTACCAGGTGATGTCTAACCTTGAATTCCTTCCTAATTCCCCTACCTTGATGAATGCCGGGACCGATATTGGTCAACTCAGCGCTTGTTTTGTGATCCCCGTTCCAGACTCTCTGGAGGGGATTTTTGAAGCGGTCAAAGATATGGCTTTGATCCAGCAAAGCGGGGGAGGGACCGGATTCTCTTTTTCAAGACTTCGCCCCAAGGGGGATGTGGTTAAAACCACTCATGGGGTGGCCTCTGGCCCAGTATCTTTTATGCATGTCTTTGATGAGACAACCGAGGTTATCAAGCAGGGGGGAAAGAGGCGCGGGGCGAACATGGGGATCCTTTCTGTCAACCATCCGGACATTCTCGAATTTATTGCCTCCAAAAGAGTGGGGGAAGTTCTGCGGAATTTTAATATTTCGGTTGCGGTTTCGGATGAATTTATGAGGGCAGCCCGGGCAGATAAGAAGATAGACTTGATCAATCCCCGTACCAGAAAAAAGGTCAAAAGTCTCTCTGCCAAAAAGATCTTTGAGGCAATTGTTGATTCAGCCTGGAAAACCGGGGATCCGGGCTTGATCTTTATAGACCAGATCAATGGCCGGCATCCCTTAAAATCCCTGGCAAAAATTGAAGCAACCAATCCCTGCGGAGAGCAACCCTTGCTCCCTTACGAAAGCTGCAATTTGGGATCAATTAACTTAACAAAAATCGTAAAGGATGGGGGAATTGATTGGGATAAACTTAGGAAAACCATAAGAATTGCGGTCCGCTTTTTGGACAATGTCATTGATGTAAATCAATATCCCCTGCCCCAGATAGAACAAAACACAAAGGCTAACCGCAAAATCGGTTTGGGCATAATGGGATTTGCCGATCTGTTGATTTATTTGGGCATTCGCTATGACTCTGAAGAGGCTCTGGCCGTAGCCGAGAAGATTATGAAATTTATTACGGTTGAGGCCCGCAGCGTGTCTGAAAAAATCGCAAAGACCAAGAACTCTTTCCCCAATTTTAAAAAGAGCCTTTGGCGTAAAAAAGGATTTGATGCTATGCGAAATGCGACAGTTACAACCATTGCCCCTACCGGCTCCATCAGCCTTATTGCCGGCTGCACCTCTGGGATTGAGCCGCTTTTTTCTCTGGCCTTTACCAAGGAGGTCTTGGGTGGGGTAAAACTTCCTCATAGATAGAAGCCCTCAGAGGTTACAGTTACGGCTTTTGAGATCAAGCCGGAGTGGCATATAAGAATGCAGGCTGCTTTTCAGAAACATACGGATAATG
>JAZFXQ010000030.1:0-15272 GCA_036448795.1 Candidatus Margulisiibacteriota bacterium
GTGGTACCTGCAAAGGTAACTGTATCCAGATCATCGGTAGTAATGCTCTGGTATTTCTGTCTGATAAAAGTGCGAATGCTTTCCTCAGAAACACCCGTTTCTAAAGTTAACGGGACCGAAACCTGGCCATAATCATCAGTAGTAAAGAATTTTTTATTGGTCATCTCCACCGGGTCCCAATAACCCCAGGTAAGCTGATCGCCAATCGTGCGATGCTCCTCATGATACATATTATTGTCATCATAGATCGCCACAACTGAAGAAGGTTTTCCCGTAGAATCCAGGGCGACCTTTATTATCCCGGAATATTTCTTGGGTATTTCATTTTCGTCCAAAAGCGTTAAGTTTTCGCCAACCAAATACACGTAATTGATATTGTTATTAAAATAATTATAATAGGCGCGCAGCCATCCGGAATTCCCGTCATTATAAAATATATTACTTACGGCATTATCAGTATTTATCACGCGCAGCCATTCAATGCTCCAGCTTCTGGCATTTGAACCGTGAAAAAGAACAAATCCGTTCGGGCAGACCAAAAAGTCGCGGACCGCCATGTTGTCATTCCCGATCTGGGAAATCGTTCCGCCCACAGTTTTTTTCTTGAGAACGGTTGAGCCGGTAGAACCGGTGCCCAGATAATAGATATTGCCATCGCTATCGAACTGGACCTGCTTGAGCGGCAGCTCCCCATTCTCTGAGTGCCCGTACCAGGTCCCCACTCCATAAATAGCATCATCCACAACTTCTACCGTACCATTCTGCCTGATGCGAAAGAAAGCAACCGACTTCCCTTCGCCTCCATCTTCCTGGATCCAGATCCCCCACTGAAAGCCGACATACAAAGAACCATCCGGTCCAACTTCGATTACAGTAATGGGTGGATGCCAGTTTTCTTCAAGAAATTCTGAAAGAACCGAGGTGATCTCATCATTAGCATCTAGTTTCAGCAACTCGGTCACATTGGCTGTCTGAGAAGCACGGATAGTACTGGTAGAAACATTGGATGACGAAGCCGCCGCAATGGCGGTTGCGCCGGAAACATCAAAAAGATCGCTGGCCGATATGGCCGGATTATGCTCCCCATTTTCTCCAGGAGCTCCATCCTGTTTTCCACAACCATAAACAAAGATTCCCGCAATCATCAAAGCGAACAGCAAAATCCAAAATGTTTTTTTCATATCAAGGTCACCTCCGCGCATATTTTACATCCAGCACAAATTTTGTCAACTAGATTTTTTATCCCTTAACCGCCCCAGCCAGGTTTTCAGCTTTCAGGTATTTCTGCAGGGCATAAGTTACAATAATGACCGGAATAGTGATAACCGTTGCATAGGAAGAAGCCAAAAAGAAGGAGGCACGATTAATGTAATAATAAACTACCAAGGGTAAAGTCTTATTAGCAATTGCCAGATAAACTGCGTAGGTAAACTCGTCCCAGGAGCCCAGAAAACCGAAAATGGCCGCAACTGCGATCCCCGGCAATGCCAAGGGTATAACGATCGTGAGCAGACTGCGGACCTTACTGCAGCCATCCATAAAAGCCGCATCCTCCAGATCTTTAGGAATGGTCTTGAAACTGCTTACCAGGATCCAGGTAACGATCGGCAAAATACGTAGAGTATGTGCCATAGTTAGACCTAAATCCGTATCGAGAAGCCCTATTCGTATAAAGCTGATGCTGATGGGCAAGGCGATCTCGATCTCCGGGATCATGCGGGACAGGAAAATAAATAAAAGAATGGCACTGCTTAATTTGAACGGTAATCGTGACAGCGCATAAGCTCCGGGAATTCCCAGGAGCAATGAAAAGATTACACTTAGCGCAGCTACTGTCAAACTTTTTCTAAGTGGCGGCCAGATCTGGCCGGAGAACAGGACCGTTTTCCAGTGCTTAAGCGTTACTCCCTCCATCCCTAAAGAAGGATGCTGCCGGAGGATCTCTGCCGGAGGACTCAAGGAGATCTTGACCATGAGATAGACCGGGGTCAGGATAAAAATGACCGCAAACACCAGCAATATTAAAAAGACAAATTTTTTCATAAAGAAATTTCCCTCTGCTTGATCACCTTCATGTAGACAGCTATGGCGATCAGGATCATGACCATCAGGATCGCGGCTGAAGCAGCTGAGGTATTGGGATTGCCAAATTCGCGATATTCAAAAAACGAATAGGTTGCCAGGACCCGCACGGTTCTGCCGGTCAAGGCCAAAGGCAATTCGAATATGCGGAAGGCGTCGATCCCCCGGATGATGAGGGCCATGGTGATGAAGGGCTTGAGCAAGGGCAAAAGTATAAAGCGCAGTCTTTTAAGATAAGAAGCTCCATCTATTTCAGCAGCTTCCAGAACTTCGCGCGAAATGCTTTCCAGACCGGCCAGAAGAATAAGCATTACCAACGGAGTGACCTTCCACATATCCGCAATGACCAGAGAAAAAAGGGTATGGAGTCCTCCCCCCATCCAGTTCAAGGGGATCTCAATTATTCCCAGGCGGTAGAGGATCTCATTCAAAAATCCATTCGTATCGAACAGGTAGCGCATGTTGGAAGCCACCACAATCGTAGGAATTCCAAGCGGCAGAAGCATGAGGGCCCTGAAAAATCTCCTTCCCCGGAAACGCTCCAAAAGCAAAAGGGCCAGACCGAGTCCCAGAAGAAGTTCTAAGGTCAGACCTACCAGGGTTATGAACAAGGTATTAAAGACCGCTTCCTTGAACTGGAAGTGGCTGAAGATGTAGCTGAAGCTTGCAAGGGAGGGGAAAGTGCCGTTCAAGTAATTTGTAAAAGCTAAAATGGTGGCATACGCCATTGGCACCAGGGTAAAGCCAAGAAGATAAAGCAGCAAAGGCATCAGAAGCAGGACTTCTGTAAAATATTTTCTCATCATGTCCGCCGCTTGGCAGCTTCAAGTTGCTTATGGTAAAAATCAAGGGTCCTTTTAACCGGGGCACCGCGGGTCACGATCTCTACAAAAGCTTCATTGATATATTTCACAAATTCATTCCAGTAAGTAACATTTTTCCTGAAGACCCCGTGCTTGAGAGCGCCGTTTACGGAACGAAAATGGGGCTTCATCCACTTGGGAACCGTGCCGTAGGCATCCGAGCGGATGCTGGGCCATCCCAATTCGCTCACCAGTTTTTCCTGCACCTCTTTTGACTGAAGGTAGCGGATAAAACGCAGAGCCAGCTCTTTGTTTTTGCTTCCCTTAGGAACTCCCAGGACTTCTCCGCCCACCACATGCGCCTCCCGGACCGGTCCGGAGAAACCGTGATAGGTAGAGATCTCTTTTTTACCGTACTCTTCAATTATAATTCTCACCCCGAAGGGCCAGTTCTGCATAAGATAGGCAGAATCCCGGGCTAAATATTCATTGGAGGTGTCAAACTTGGCCCGGATAGAATCCGGCGATAGATAGGGCCAGAGTTTTTGCAGAAAAGTAAATGTTCGGATACATCCGGCATCGTTTATGCTGAGGGGATCCCCTCCTGCGGAAACGATCCATTCATAAAGCTGGGTGGCGGTGGGGACTCCGCCATAGGCCTTGAACAGGATCTTGCCCACCTTTTCTTCGCGCTTAAAAACGATGGCTGCGCTTAATAGTTCATCCCAGTCACGGGGCGGTTCAAGATCATACTGATTGAACTTTTTGCGATTATAGTAGGTGATCTGCACATTCGGCCGGTAGGGCATGAAAAAGAGCTTTTCCTTGAATTTGCAGGCCTGAATTAAAGCCGGGATGACGTTTTTTGGAATTTCTTTTTCTTGGTCTGAAAGATCCTCGATCAATCCCTTATTCGCCAGATAAACCAGCTGCATGTTGTCCTGGGCAAAGAGATCGATCTTGACTTTCCCGGCCCTTACCTGCGCTTCCAGAACCTGAGGAAGGTCTCCGGCTTCCATCTGGATGGCCTGGATCTTGACCCCGGCTTCCTTTTCAAAGGGAGGAAATATCTCCTCCCGCATGACCTTCCACTCCACCTCCCCCAACCCCATGACCACTCTTAATCTGGGCTGCATTGGACCACAACTCGAAAGGCAGAATGCGGCTAATAATAACAAGGGGATAAATTTTCTCATTTGCTCCAATTATATATGATTTCCTCGGCTCTTTCTCTGTCTTTTTCCACGACCAGCACCTGTCCGTAACCCTTTTGTGGAATAAAAATACCATTATAGGCTCTGTCTTCAAAGGTGCGGATGAGGCATTTGATGCCCGCTTCCCTCAGAGCATGTTCGATCACCTGGGCTTCGATCTGGTTCTTGAGAGTATAGACAGGTATCATATAAAAACAAGAAACCGGCCTGGTAAGAGACCGGTTTCTTCACTCTTTAACTGATTAATTTCGATTAAGTCTCGGTTGTCACGGTCATGGTAATGACGGGTGGCCCAGGAAACCAGGCTGGCTCGCCACTTGCAACCTCCGTCATTATATCATCAGTACTCGGTTCAAAAACGCCGTCGCCATCCACATCGTCAAAAAAGAAAGTGTCAGAGACATCAAAAGTCAATGTAGCTGTGTATTCACCGGTCGGAGATGCCGGCATGACAACTGGATCCATCGGGGTATCCAGAGGCGCAAAGGGATCCGGAGATTCATCCAGATAAAACCATTCATCCTGCACTGGATGGGCCGGTCTGGTAGCTTCCAAGCTTCCAGTATCTTCATCAATCCATTTCCAGGTCCCACTGTCATCAACTTTAACATCCCCATCTTCGGCCCCATCCCCTACTACTGTAGATGTATAAAGCCTGAATTTGGTGAGCCCTTCAAACGAGACATCGCTGGCAGCCAGTACCATCTCCAGATAGGCCAGGGTCGGCCTGCATACGGTGTAGGTTCCCCCCTCCGGGTAATCCGGATTGGTGGCCATGGTAGTGGCGGTTGCGGAGAGCGGAAAATGGATTGGAGCTTCGGTAGTTGCCGCAAAATTCTTAACCACGTATGGATTGGGATCAGCTTCTCCGGTTAAGATCTCGAATTTCCAGATCCCAACTGCATAGGATTCTGGAGTAAGAAGCACGTCATATGGATAGTTTGGATTTCCCTCTATTGTAGAGCTGATGCCCAGGACGAAAAGCCCGCCTGCACCAGCACTCAGGTTTTCAGCTATTCCATTAAGGGTCATTCCAGCGGGAAGCGTGGTGGTCGTGGTAGTGGTAGTTGCCGTTTCAGTACTCTGCCCGCAGCCCAGGAACAAAAAAGCAATTGAGACACTTAATATCAGTCCTAAAATCATCCATGTTTTTTTCATCTCGAGCACCTCCGGATTTAATTTTAATATGTCACCGCTTATCTGTCAATCGATTTCCAAAACCTTATCCAGACTTTTTTCTCCCCAAATGATCTTTATAGTGTATAATTAAATTGTGATGAGGTATTTCGGCGTAAGCCTTGAGAAAGAAAAAGTTTTAAAAGAACGT
This sequence comes from Candidatus Margulisiibacteriota bacterium, assembly GCA_036448795.1. GTDB lineage: Bacteria > Margulisbacteria > WOR-1 > O2-12-FULL-45-9 > O2-12-FULL-45-9 > JAZFXQ01. The sequence continues at coordinate 5,427 of JAZFXQ010000030.1, forward strand.
TTAAAACGCCTGGGGATCCAGGAAAAGGATGTGATCGAAAAGTTCATTCGTTCAGGCGGACCGGGCGGGCAAAAAGTGAACAAGGTCGCGACCTGTGTTTACCTCAAACACATTCCAACTGGGATCGAAGTCAAGATGTCCCGCGAGCGCTCCCAGGCCCTCAACCGCTTCCTGGCCTGGCGGCTGTTGGCCGAAAAGATCGAAGGAAGAGTACTCCACATTAAATCGGAGCGGCAAAAAAGGATCGAAAAGATAAGAAGGCAAAAACGCAAACGCAGTAAGCGTGCCAAGGAAAAGGTCTTAAAGCAAAAGAAATTTCTGTCGGCAAAGAAAAAGTTGCGGAAAGTTGGTCAAGAGGATTGGTTCTAAGCCGGTTTAAGCAATTAGTCTGAAATCACCCTATCGACAAATCCGCGTTCCTGAGCTTCCTCAGCCGTCATCTCAAAGCCAACTTGCTCATTCTCTAAGCCTTTGTCAATTTCTTCCCTTATAACGTCAGGGGAGAGCCGCGAATGTCTGCCATAGCCATTAATTATTAATTCTTCGAAACCACTGGCTGTTCTTCCGATCTCCTCCACAGCAAAGTCTGGAGTATGACCAGGAGCTTCTGCGCCTACCTCTCTTAAGGCAAACCTGGTTGAGGATCGAATATCTCTTTGGCCCCGCTTTCCAGCAGCAAGCTGAAGAGCAGAGACACCCTCGATTGATTCACCACTTCCCGAAGTTAACACATTTCCAGAGTTAGGAAAGCCGTTGAGCAGGCGTATTACGTCAAAGAGACCCAGCCCCTCTCCAACATAACCACCCTGACTGTTTATAATTTTAAGTTTGACATCTCTTTCGGGATTGAGGGCAATATGGGAAACGAGCATTCCGATTAACTTGTAGGCACGCATGTCATTCAAATAACCGCGCAAGGCCAGGCTGGCAGGCTCTCCTGAAGTTTTATCGAATTTTTTGCCCATCTTAATTACTTTTCTGCGCGTCTTTTGCTTTGGTCTTTTATGGAACACAATCTTACAGCCCGAGGGGTTGGCAAAGCCCCTATACTGGAAAGGCTGTATAACTCCATCTATAAATCCTTCGAGGACCGCCTCTTTAGAATCAAAATATATGTCTCTTCCGCCGAACAAATTTACGATATATTCCGGACTTTTTCCACTTGCATTTGCCAGATATTCATACAATTCATTAGTGGTTTTCGTTAGATCCTCGCCGATTACAATCATTTTTCTGGATCTCTCAATTACTTTTTCAGAGTAGCGAACTCGATGGAACATAAAATTTGCGTTCTCCAAGGCATACTTGTGCCAACCATTAGCAACCAGGAAGGCCGCCATGCTGCTTACCTCTCCAATAGCAATGGTGGAAACTCGTTTTGCAAGCTCCATGGCCTTCATGATTTTTTTACCCGCCTTTACCTCCCCTCCCCCCGAAGCTATCCACAGAATGATCGGACTATTTGGGTCTTGCTCAGCTTTTTTACGGATCTGCCTGCTAACAATCTTGGCAACCTCCATGGTTATGCTTCCGCCCATAAATATGGTCCGATCCGGAACGAAAAACTCTTTGGGAAATGGGTTTTCAATTTTTTCTCCTTGCGTGGTATCGAAGCATGCCACCATGCTTTCGAATTTGCGTCTCTTTGCCAGTTTAACTCCTCTATCAGTTAATGGTTGATATCTCATCCACAGAATATTTCTTTTCCTTCGGCGAGCAACTTTCCTTCCCTTCCGGAAGGGATCAACCGGTTTGCCTTTGGCCATAGCTTTCAAACTTGGATAAAACGCAACTCTTCCCATAATCCTACCTCTGAATCATTATCGGCAAGCTATTCAGAAAATTTCAGGTATTTACTAAAAAAGTGAAATTTTAGCAGATCATTAACGATAAATATTCGATGGGATTCAGAGCTAGTTTCTTAGTCATAAAATATTTGGGACTCGGGCGCAACTTCTTTCAAAAGAGGAGTTGGAACCCGACTCTGCGTGCTTATGCCTTGACTCACAAACGCGTGCTTACCACTGACAAGCTGGTAGAGGGCATTATCGGAGACTGCATCAATACTATGGAACCCGGGCTCAATCGTGAAGCGGTTCAAATCTATCAGCAATTTCTGAAAAAGCACCCCCTGACCGATTTCGGAAAAAACCGCCTGGATACCAAGCTAAGCCAATTATCCATGCAAAGACGAGATCATAACTTAAGAGATGCTCTTTTATATGTTATTGAAGAAATGAGAGAAATATTTGGGATCCACCCGAAAAGTCTAGACACCCGCTAAATCCCCTGGACGCACTTGAGCCATCAAACGCCTGAGCGCGTTATTCATCTTAAAAAGCATGCTCACTTCAGAAATGACCTCGTAGCTGAAATCGGGATAAATATGCAGCTCTCTCCATGCTCGGTAAAAGAAGGCATGAAAACCGGGCAGATCCTTATCCGGGTCCTTGAAGTTCAGAAAAAAATTGTGACGGGCATTATTCATCTGAATTCCCAGCCAGTGCCTGCCTCTCCCCACCTTATCCCAAAGCACGGGAGCGGTGGAGCTTTCATCAAGCCACAGCCTGGGCTGCAGGATCATGCTTATTTCCAGCTGGGGAAGCTCTCCTAATTTTCGATGCTCCCATTCTATGCGCAGCATCAACTGCACCATCTTCTCCTGGATACAACCCTGGTTGAGCTCCGCTTTAAATTGTTTGTGGACAAAGGCAAAGCCCCGTCTCAGGCGGGGTCTTTTTGCATCGCCCTTAACAATCGATACTCTAAAAGGTCGAGGTCTTAAGTGTATTCCTCCGGGTTTCATCCCCTATCTATCGATAAAGGTCTGGAGAAATTTCAGATTCTAAGAGGAAAGTGAAATTTTACAAATAAGGAAACGATAAAGATTCGAGGTAATGCTATGGCAGTTTTGATCGTAACCAACAGCGCTAAAAGAGTAAGGCCCTTTTCCAAACTCGCAAAATACTTCGAATTTAGAGGCGGAAAAAGGGTCGCTCCCTATTTTGATAAAAGGAGAACCATCTTCACTCACCCGGAAGGGGTCAGCTCTAAAACATCTAAGGAAGACCAGGTTACACAAATCTGGATCAAGCGGTCCAGGATATACTCCGCCCAGCTGGCCGCCCTCCAGATTGAAGAAATTAGAATTTCCCCAGAAGAAGATGCTTTTTTGCTCCTGGATTTGATCGCCTTGGCCAAAGCCCTCCCACCTGCAAAAGATATAATTGTGGCGGACCTGGCGACCAAAGATGGTAAAGTGGCTTATGCTGTCTCTCCCTTAACCACCCTTGAAGATTCAAAAAGAATTTTTAATAACGCTGGAAAAGAGGCAAGAAGGAAGATCTTCTCTCAGATCTCGTCCCAGGAAAGAGTCAAATACACATTAGATCTTGGGATCTATCCTAAAGATGATGTAATTGACCTGTTGCGCAAAGAAGAGAAAGAGGAATGCGCTAAAAAGGCAGTTGAAAAATTAAAAGCTACGTCTGAAAAAAGCGGCTATAACTACGTATACCTCCTGCATCTGCTTGGAAAGGACCATGAACCAAAGATAGTAAACATCGTGTACGATTTCCGCGTGAGACAGCAGGAGTACATTACCAAAAACCCACCACCAGACCAATAACCAGCAAGACCGTCAGAATTATCAGAAGCAAGCCTATTCTTTGATTCTTCTTTGTCCACTCTAGTGTCCAGCTAGGACCGGTTTTTTCCAGAGTGACTAATTTTCCCGGCTTAAAACTCACAACCTCCCGATCCTCGACCCCGGTCATAAGTAAGGAAGCAAGTTTGGCCAGAAAAGGAAGGTGTCCCACGATCATGATATTCTTTTGGCTGACGTTGATCATGTCCGCGATCGAGGCCACCGGATCATTTGGTTTGAGAAAACCCTTTTCCATGGAGGATCTGAGGCGAAGGGTCTTGGTGATGATCTCTGCGGTCTGCCGGGCCCGAAGCTTGGTGCTGTGCCAGACCTGGTCGATCTCCACTCTGGCCTTTCTCAGGGATTCCGCGGTTTTGGTTACAACCTTTCTGCCCTGCTCAGTTAAGGGGCGAGAGGGGTCGGTTTTTTCATCGGTCGCTTCGCCGTGCCGGATCAGATAGAGCTTCATCTCTCTCCTTGGCCCGCTTATTATATAACTATCTTTTGGGCTAATCAACTGAACATCTGAAATTATCCAGCGCTCTTTATCTGAACTTTTTTGCCATGAGGATGAACGGAATGAGGAGGAAGACCATCGAACTCCATCCGGGAATGATGAAAGCCAGAATAAGGGCCAGAAAGGAAATGGCCGGAAGGACCATGGTCCTCCTCTTTGCCCGGGTAATGACCGAGATCTCGGTCTGCGGATGAATGAGCCTGCCCCGACCGCTGGCATAGCCCCAGTTTGCCCAGAAGAGAAGCCCCAGCACCAGAAAATTTCCGGCAAAAAAGGCCTCCGAAAGCGTTTCTCCCCTAAAATCGCCCACCAGGTCAGTGGAAAAAGGGATAAGGGCCACAAACATGAGGATCACCATATTCAGCCAGATGTGCAGCCGGTCAGTGCGCTTGATGCGGCGGAACTGCTGGTGGTGGATGACCCAAAAGATACTCAGATAGAGAAAGCTCAACGCGTAATTATAGAACTTGTGCGCCTGGCCAAAGAGAAGGTGGCGCAGGGTAAGGCCCGCGACCGGCGCGGTTCCCGGAAGATCCAAGTTAAGTACCAAAAGGGTCATGGCGATCGCAAAGACCCCATCGGTCAAGGCTTCCAAGCGCCCGGTGGTCAGTCCCAAACTTTGATTCTCAGCCTTTTCCTTTTCCATGACTTCTTCTCAATTATTCTACAAAAAAGGCCCTGAGATCATCAGGGCCTAATTTTATTTAATACGGTTTACTAGAATCCGCCGAAGTCAGAATCTCTGCGTCCTCTTCCGCCGCCGCCGCCACCGCCGCCGCCGCCTCTGTCGGTCTTGGGCCGGGCCTCGTTGCAGGTCACTTCGCGATCGCCCCACTTATAGCCGTTCATGGCGGCTACAGCTTTTTCGGCGTCCGCATCTTCCATATCAACGAAACCAAAGCCTCTGGATCGGCCAGAGTACTTATCGGAAACGATCCTGGCGGACAAGACATTGCCGAACTCTGAAAACTTTGCTTGCAGATCGGCGTCGGTCACGGACCAGGGCAGGTTGCCTACGAAAATACTTTTCATATAGCTGTGCTCCTTTTTCTGGATTTTTCTGCGAATAATGGAATGTGAGGCCAATGGGGCATCGACATGATCTAGTTGCAGACTCCTTCTATAATCTTAACCATTAACTTCGACCTAACTTTTGATATTATGACAAACGACTGCCAGAATGTCAACCCTTTATCATAAATTCTCAGCGGATGTAATAGGCGCCGTAGAAGATATAAATGCTCACGATGATAAGGACGATCCCCACCAGCTTTCTGGCGCCCATGACCACCTGGTCGGTGGAGAGGATAACCAGGTCGGAGAAATCGGAAAACCTTTTGAGAAAAACGGGAAAGGCCAGAAAAAAGATGCCGAAGAGAATGGAGACGAACCAGGCAACATGCAGGTGCCAGATAGGCCAGAGCTCGTAATCCATGATCACGTAAAGCTTCCAGGCGCCGACCAGGATCAGGATCGCTCCCACCAGAAACCGGATGGGCCACAGTTTTTTATCCAGATAGAAGAGGACCCGGTTGCAGAACCCTCCCAGCGCCCCGAGCAGTACCGGGCTTGCCACCAGCAGGAGGCCGAACATCAAACTCAGCGTGCCGCACGCGATCAGATATCCCATTTTTCTTCACTCCCTTTCTTTTCCGGCCATACATTATACCCTTTGCGCTTGTCATTTTTCAAGCTTGAAACCCTTGATCGCCTTCCGGCCGAAATAACCTGGCCTTCAAAAAACTGAAATTTTTGCCAAAAATTAACGATATATATATGGTGAGAAATTGATCATGCCCGAGAGGCACAAGGAGAACATCAGAGAATGTCATTAAAAGCAATCAGTTCCCACAGGGCTCAACCGCTTAGACACCTATCTGTTCGATCCCCTCAAACCAGAATAAAAAGACTGGAGCAGGCGCTCTTTAAACTCGCTCTACAATATAAGCTCAAGCCTGATAAACCTCCACGACATGATCGATACATTGAAAGCCAGCTTGAACGTCTTGAGGAAACCAAAGCCAGCGATTTTTTTAAGGTTTCTCCCGAGCTGGTAAGCACGGTGGTAAAGCAGACGCGGAAACTTTCCGGTGAAAGTACCCCGATCGTGCTCGATATTGGCGGCGGATCATGCTCCTCTCACCGGCGCTTCGCAGAGGCAGGGCTGATCTCGGTCTGCATCGACCCTGCCGCAGAGGTGCTTGAGAAAGCGGCTCAACTCCAGGGAATGCTTAAGATCGCAGAGGGGATCTGGAAAGATCCAAAGCTGGATCATTATCTGGTAGTGGGCGATGCGCAGATCGCGGCTGAGATCTTTGGGCTGGATAATAAACATCCCCTGCTCAAACCCCTGACCGCTCAAAAGCAAAACACATTAGCCAGGCTGATAAGCATCGGCAAGGATTTTGATCCGGATAAAATAGATTCAAGCCTCTTTTTGGAGGCTCTTCAAGATATCGCTGAATGCGAAGAGAAGCTCAGGCGTTTTGATCAGGGAGACAAAGCGATCCTGGTCAAAGATCTTGAGTGGGCCCGGGAGGGTCTGATCAGTGAAAAACTGGAGCATTATTTAGAGCTGCACGAATCTGAGATCGAATTATTGATCGATCAGCTGCGCTCCCTGGATGATCTGATCGAACAGAAAAGGCTGCAGGCCTTAAATTCAACTAAGGAGCCGCCGCTCATCGACCTGGTTTTTTCCGGTTATATGCCGGCTGATATAAATCTTACCCCGGAGATCAAGAGCATCCTGGCCAGAGGCATAATTTACATTGCGGAAGCCGGCGGAGCGACCGGCATCCCGACTTACGAAGAAGTGACAAAGTACCGATTTTTCTCCGAGGGATTTTACAACCACAGTTATCTTCCCGGCAAAAGCTATGAGGAAACGGTTAAAGAATATTTTACTGAGCGAACAAAAGTAAGCGAGGGCTTTTGGGACCGCAAAGAAAACATTCTGATAGTTCAGGAAAGAAAAGACCTGGCGCCTCCTCCGTTCACCCCCATCCATTAATCGTCTTCCGGCGCAAATAAACAGAGTATGCTATAATCTCCCCATGCCCGAACTGCAACCATTTCGACGCTGGGGTCCATCCGAAGCAAAAGCGATCCTTCTTCTAGTTTACGGCCTGGGAGCGCACACCGGCCGCTGGGAATTTCTGGCGAATTTTTTCTCTCAAAAAGGCTACGCCTCTTATGCCATCGATCTCAGGGGTTTTGGGGAAACCAAGGATCTTCCCCGGGGCCACGTTGATTCACTTAAAATTTATTACCGGGACATCCGGCAACTGGCGGCGCTCATCCAGAAAGAGAATCCCGGCAAAAAGATCTTTGTGCTGGGCGAAAGTTTGGGCGGACTGATCGGTTATATGATGGCGCATCTTCATCCTGAACATTTTGCCGGCCTGATCGCCATCTCTCCCTATTTCAAAAGCAGCTTAAACCTTCCTCTTTACGAATATCCCCTGATCTTTCTTTCCCTGCTCTACAACCCGCGCAAGCTCTTTCACATACCGTTCAATGCGGCCATGCTGACCAGAGACCCTGAATGTCGGAAGGTGATCGAAAGCGATCCCCGGGAGCTGCGTTTTTGTTCTTCCGGGCTTCTCTTTATGATCCTGGTGGAGCAGCTGCGCGCAAAGCGCCTGGCAAAATCCATAGGGCTTCCAGTGCTTTTCCTGCTTTCGGGAAAAGATCTCCTGGTGGATCCCAAGGAAAGCATAGCGATCTTTAAGAAACTCAAGATCGCCGACAAGACCCTCCTTGAATATCCGGAAATGCTGCATGCCTTATCCATTGAGCTGGGAAGGGAGAAAGTCTTCAACGATATTCTGGCGTGGCTTGAGAAAAGGGCCCTTTAACCGCCCTCCTCCTGTTTTCCTCACACCTGAAATTTCTCCTTAGAACCTTCGATAATATATCGAAATGGTATCAGCGAAAACATCAAGCCCTAATCGATTGAAAAGCTGCTGGCGATCATCCGCTAAGATCGCCCAGGCCTTTCACATCGCAAAAAAGCTCAATCAAACTCTGGATCTGCCCGGCAAGATAAGACTGACCTGGAAAGGAAGAGAGGGCGGACCGGACCTTTCCCTGAAAAATATCAAGATCCACCAAGCGATCGGGATCAAGTTATTGGAAGTCGATCAGGACCGAAGCCGAAAAAGAGCCTACGCCATATTTAATTACCAGCTGGTTTTTTCCAGATATCAAAAGCCTAAGACGTTAAATTTCCTGATCGATGATGTTTTGAGCTTCCTTATAAAACAAAGGCCTCAAGAGATCGAAAGGGTAAAATTAGCTATGCACGATTCATTAATGCACTCGGAAAAAATCCCCATCACTACCGAATACCAACTTATTTTCGAGAAGCTGGAACCTGATTCCACCTCTCCCGACCATGCCTATGATCGCAAGATCGAGAGGCACAGTTATTTTTCGGGAAAACCACACAAACCGCAACGCCATCCCCTGGAAAGAATTAAAGCTTTTCTCTGGACCCGCAAGAATTATGATCTGCTGGTACAGGCCGGGGTAATAAAACCAAGCCTTCAACCGCCTTCATTTTAGGATCTTCCTCAAGCTCCTCACATACTCGGGAGTCGCGTACAGATCGTTATGCCCGCCTTTTTCAAGAAGAAGCAGTTTCTTGGGCTGGAGAGCTTTTTCGTAGAGGGACACGGACATCCGGCAGGGGATCATTTCATCCTCTTTGGAATGGACAATAAGCAGGGGCGCTTTGATCCTGCTGATCCTGGCAAGGGAATCGAATTTGCTTCTGGGCCAGATAATGGGCCACCTGTATAATGGATTCAGGCGCGGCGCCATAGCCGGGACAGAAGTAAATGACCTCAAAAGGACCAGTCCCCCGATCTTCCTGCTCACTGCCAGCTCTGTTGCAACTGCTCCGCCGAGCGAGCTGCCCATGACAATGATCTGCTCGGGCTGATACTTTTTCTGATCTATCAGATGATCATAGGAAGCCCTGGCATCCAGGTATAGATTCTGCTCTGAGGGTTTACCCTCGCTCCGGCCGTAGCCGTGGTAATCGATGATAAAGATGTTAGCCGGCAAATCATACAGCAATTTTATCAAAGGCAGGCGGTGGCTGATGTTGCCGCCATTGCCGTGGAAGAGAAGGATAACTTTATTTGAATCGTTATTTTTGACAAACCAGCCATTGATCTTCACCCCATCCTCCGTTCTGATATAAACATCTTCATATGCCAGGCCAATTGAGCCAGGATCCCGCCCTATTTCCCTTGCAGGAAAGTAGATCAGAGAGGGTTCATAAAGCGGCACTATGAAAAGGTTAATGACCAGAAGGGTTCCCAAGATTAGCAGTAAATAACGCATGAGCTTTTTCATGGTCTTTAATCGCCTTTAGATCTTCTTATACTTGGCCAGCTCTTCCTCGCTCATCCCGAAGTAATGACCAATTTCATGCTGGAGCACGTTCTGGATGAGCCCCGGCAGTCTCTGAGGTGGAAATCTCTCCAAAGCTTTCTGATAAATAATTATTTTATCCGGAAGAACATTTCGGTAGGCCGGCCCGCGCTGCGGCAGAGGTACTCCTGTGTATTGTCCCAGGATCAAATGGTGGTCTTTATCAAAAACAACGCGCTCCGGATCGACCTCGATGGTGATGTTCTCCATGAGGTCCCGAAACTTTTGCGGGATATCC
>JAZFXQ010000031.1:0-4335 GCA_036448795.1 Candidatus Margulisiibacteriota bacterium
CAGCTGTCAAAGGGAAAGCCACGCTCAGCTTGAACCAGGAAAGAATATAGAGCCACAGGAAAAAGGAAGAAGCCATAAACAGTGTTCCCAAGATTACCAGCGGATTTTTTATGACGGTAATGACCAAAGGGAAAATATCTCCTAAGCCTTTGAGGCTTATCCCTCCGATCTGTGCGGCGCCGGATTTCAATATGATCTGGCTGGAGGCCAGGACCAGAGTATAGAATAGGATCCAGAGAAAAAGATTTTTCATTACTACCTCCCTTAACGCGCCCGGACGATATCTTTGATTTTCAGCAGGGAAACTATGGTGCTGCGCTCCATCTCGGAAAGCTTCATGCGGATGTATCTGACCGCCTCCTCGAGTTCAGGGATAAGAATGTATTCAAGCGCATTAACTCGCCTCTTGATCTCGATGATTTGCGAGGCAATTATAAGGATGGCTTTGTTATGTTCCGCAAGCATTACCAATTCCTTGAGGATTTCTTTAAAGTTGATCAAAGCTTGATCAAGCTCGGCGGTTGTCCCTGCAAACCCGTAGGAAATGGGGTCACCCTCTACTTTTAATTCATATTTGGGGATCTTGACTCCCATGATATTCTTGAGCGAGATATCAACACTGGTTTTGCAAGAGGGAAGAAGGGTTGCCGCATAAAGTGTCTCCGGGCTGATCTGGGCAGAACTCAAAACTAATTTTTGAAAAACATTTATTAGTTCCTTTTCCAGTTTTCTGCTCAGGCGCCGGTGGTCTTTGACGATCTTAAGAATGCGCTGGATAAGGCCGTCTAGTTTGTCTTTAAGCAGCTTATGGCCTTTCCGAGCGAGAGCACTTCTCCGCCTGAGGCGGAGAAGCTCCATTCTGGTAGCGTTAACTCTTCTTGCCATATTTCTCGTACATATCGTCCTTGATCCGCTTCAGCTCTTCTCTGGGAAGAACGGACAAAAGTTCCCATCCCAGATTCAAGGTTTCTTCGACAGTCCTGTTTTCTTCCTCACCCTGGGTGAGATAACGGGTCTCAAAGAGATTTGCAAATTTTAAATAAAGCCGGTCGATGTCGGTGAGTGCTCCTTCACCCAAGACTATGAGGAACTCCCTTACTTCGCGTCCGCGCGCGTAAGCCGCGAAAACCTGGTTTGCCAGCGGGGCATGATCTTCCCGGGTTTTTCCTTCGCCGATTGCCTTATCCCTGAGCCTGGATAAGGAGGGCAGGGGATCGACCGGAGGATAGATATTTTTGCGCTCTAAAGTTCTGTCCAGAATGATCTGCCCTTCGGTGATGTAGCCAGTCAGATCTGGAATGGGATGGGTCTTATCATCATCGGGCATAGTCAAGACCGGGATCAGGGTTATTGATCCATTCTTTTGTTTAAGCATTCCCGCACGTTCGTACATAGATGCCAGGTCTGTATAAAGATAACCTGGATAACCTCTGCGTCCCGGGACTTCTTTTCGAGCAGCGGAGACTTCGCGCAAGGATTCACAGTAATTAGTCATATCTGTCAAGATAACCAACACTTGCATCTCAAGCTCAAATGCCAGGTATTCCGCAGCGGTCAAAGCCAGGCGTGGGGTAGCGATTCGCTCAATGGCCGGGTCATTGGCCAGGTTTACATAAAGTACGGCATTCTCGATGGCTCCGGTCTTTCTGAAGTTTGCCATGAAGAATTCCGCTTCTTCAAAAGTGATGCCCATGGCTCCAAAAACCACTGCGAATTTTTCTTCGCCCCGCAGAACCTTTGCCTGCCTTGCGATCTGTGAGGCGATGCGGGAGTGGGGCAGGCCTGACCCGGAAAAAATAGGCAGCTTCTGTCCGCGGGAAAGGGTGTTTAGTCCGTCAATTGAAGAGATGCCGGTCTGGATAAAATCGTTGGGGTAATCCCTGGAATAGGGATTGAGCGGCATGCCGTTGATGTCCAGTTTTTTTACTGGAATGATCTGGGGGCCGCCATCGATCGGTTTGCCCAGCCCGGAGAACGCTCTTCCCAGCATATCCGGACTAACATTTATCTCAAGGCCACGGCCTTTTAATCTGATTTTGGTAGTCTTGATATCTAATCCATCCGTTCCTTCAAAGATCTGGATCAAGGCTTTATCTTCTTCAACCTCAAGGATTTTTCCGGTACGGATCTCACCGCTGGGAAGCTCAATCTCTGCCACTTCATCGAATTTTGCCCCTTCGATTTTTTCAACTAAAAGCAGCGGCCCGGCAATACCGGTTACGGTCTGATATTCCTTGATCATTTCACGGCTCCTTTTAATGTGGAAATTTCATCTTTCATGGATTCTTCGATCGCTTTCAACTCTTCTTCTGCGCTTTCTTCCGGGATAAGCCGGGCGCGGGCGATCAATGGGATGACTTTTAATCCCTTGATTTTTTCAAGATCTACCCCTGTTTCCAGGGCGGAGAGCGCTTCTTTATACAAGGTTACAATTACTCTAAGCAGATAATACTGTTTATCCAAGGAAGTGAATTGATCGACCGGATCAAAAGCACTTTGGTATAGAAAATCTTCTCGGATAGATTTGGTGACAAATAAAATCAACTGTTCTCTCGCAGAAAGGGCATCAACCCCCACCAGTCGGACGATCTCTTCCAGCTCCGCCTCTTCGGAAAGCAGGCGCATGGCTTCGACTCTTATTTTGCTCCAATCGTCCGCGACTTTACCTTTGAAGAAATCCTCCAGGTTATTAAGATAGAGAGAGTAGCTGATAATCCAGTTAATAGCTGGAAAATGCCTTTTGTGAGCTAACGCATAATCTAATCCCCAGAAGACTTTTACGATCCGCAGGGTGTTTTGCACGACTGGCTCAGAAAGGTCTCCGCCGGGAGGTGAGACTGAGCCGATGATAGTGAAAGATCCTTTACGTCCATCCGATCCCATACATATCCCGTAACCGGCTCTCTCGTAAAAGTCAGCCAACCTGGCCCCAAGGTAAGCAGGATAACCTTCTTCACCCGGCATTTCTTCCAGTCTTCCGGACATTTCACGCAAAGCTTCTGCCCATCTGGAGGTCGAGTCTGCCGAAAGTGAGACGTTGTAGCCCATATCACGATAATATTCAGCAATGGTGGCTCCGGTATAGACAGAGGCTTCGCGCGCAGCAATGGGCATATTTGATGTATTAGCGATTAAAACTGTCCGTTCCATAAGCGGTTTTCCGGATTTCGGATCTTTTAGTTCCGGAAATTCGATCAATACATCAGTCATCTCATTTCCGCGCTCACCACAGCCAACAAATAAAATAATATCAGCGTTCACCCATTTGGCAAGCTGATGTTGTACCACAGTTTTGCCGGATCCGAAAGGCCCCGGAATACAAGCGGTTCCTCCCTTGGCAATAGTAAAGAGGGTATCGATGATCCTTTGTCCGGTCACCAGCGGTTCTTTGACCGGGAGTTTATTAGCAAAAGGGCGGGGTTTTCTAACAGGCCATTTTTGAAGCATGCAGATCTCTTTTCCGGAGATCTTGGCGACGGTTTGAGTAACAGTAAAGGACCCCTTCTTTATTTCTTCTACTTTTCCTTCGATCCCTGGTGGAACCATGATCCGGTGTTCAACCAGATTACTTTCTTGCACCGTGCCCAGGATATCCCCGGTCTTTACCTGATCGCCCTTTTTTACCCGAGGAATGAATTCCCACTTTTTCTTGCGGTCCAGTGCATTGACCGTGATTCCTCTTTCAAGAAATGCCCCTGATTTTTCCTGGATGACATCCAGCGGTCTTTGTATGCCGTCGTAGATCGAACCGATCAATCCAGGGCCGAGTTCAACTGAAAGGGGCATGCCGGTTGATACTACCGGATCTCCCACCCCGGTTCCGGCAGTTTCTTCGTAGACCTGAATAGAAGCCAGATCTCCTTTAAGTTCGATGATCTCTCCAATCAGTCCCTTTTCTCCAACCTTGACCACGTCTGCCATGCGGGCCTTCGGGATTCCTTTTGCAACCACCAGCGGTCCAGCTACTTTTATAATTTTTCCTTCGCTCATTTTCTTATTATAACCTCCGCTCCAATAGAATTTCTTACCAAACGATGGATCTGGGCTGCCGCCAGACCGGTGCTTCCACGATTATCCGGGATAAGCACCACGTTTATATCCGGCTTCTGATTTATTTTTTCGATATCGGGCTGCAGATCAACTGCCAACCTTTCGCTTAAAAAGATCAAAGCCGGCTCTTTTTTTTCAGTAACTTTTTCCAGGGCAGTGCGGGCTTCCGCTTCGCTCTCCGCCGGATAGGTATCTATCCCCAGGATTGCCAGGGGAGCGATTAAATATTTTGGCGCGATAAACTTTACTCTATACATAACTTATCCTTAATCTTTCCTTGATCTG
>JAZFXQ010000032.1:0-9956 GCA_036448795.1 Candidatus Margulisiibacteriota bacterium
TATGGGCGTTATGGAGTAGAGCAGCATGGTTAGACCGAAAAAGTGGAGATATCTCAGTCCTTTTCTGAAAAAATATTTTTTCAGGCCCCGCGGGGTCGCGTTGGCAGAGCTTGAGGTTTCTGATCTCAAGGGAGACGAACTGGAGGCCATGCGGCTCTGCTATCTTGAAGATCTGATGCACGAGAACGCTGCCAGAAATATGAGGGTCTCCCGGCGGACCCTGGAGAGGATCCTCTATTCAGGGAGCAAAAAGGTCACCGAGGCTTTGCTTAAGGGGAAAGGGATCAATATTTCTTTTCCTGAATATGTTTCTATTTCTAAAAGAAGGAGGTGAACGAGAATGGAAACGCAGCAGTCCATGGCGGTCTGGGATGATCTCGATGTCCAGAATAAGGAAGATCGATCAGATGATACCCGTGAAATTTGTTATCGTCCCTTTATTTATGGCGCTGAATCAAAAGCGCAGATCTGGGCAAAAAAGGTCGGATTTGGGATAGGCATGCTCAAGGACAAATGGTTTAAGTTGTTGGGGCATTAGACCTGAAATAATAAATAAAAAATAATTCAAAGTAAACTCTAGATTTTTTTCTAGATTTGAGTTATGATTTAAATCAGGAGTTATCTAAATGAGCTTATTGGTCCCTAATAAGATCTTTTTGACCAGGGGTGTCGGGAGGCACAAGGAAAAACTTGCCAGCTTCGAGATGGCCCTGCGGGATGCCGGCATCCATGCTGTGAATTATGTCCATGTTTCAAGCATTTTTCCTCCCGGGTGTAAACATGTTTCGAGAGACCATGGATTAAAATTGGTCAAACCCGGCGAGATCACTTTTATCGTCATGGCCCGCAACCAGACCGATGAATCCCATCGCCTGATCTCGGCTTCGGTCGGGATGGCCATCCCGGCGGACCCCAATTCTTACGGCTACCTGAGCGAACACCATGCCCACGGCGCAACGGATGAAGAGGCCGGGGATTATGCTGAGGACCTGGCCGCGCAGATGCTGGCCACCACTCTGGGCATTACCTTTGACGAGGATTCAAGCTGGGACGAACGGCAGGAACAGTGGAAATTATCGAATGCCATCGTAAAGACCACCAACAGCACTCAAAGCGCCATCGGCCAGCGGGGTGTCTGGACCACGGTTCTGGCAGCAGCCGTGCTCCTGCTTGACTCCGAAGGAAATCACAAAGAGGCTGCCCCTAAAGAAGGAAATAACAAGCAAGGAAATGGATAATAATGGATTTGGAGATAAAAGGATTTATCGAGACCTCATTTTTGGACTGGGACGGAAAAATTGTTTCAACCCTCTTTGTCCCTTACTGTAATTTCCGATGCCCCTTCTGCCATAATTCCGGGCTGATCGAAAGACCTCAGGACTTTGAGACGGTCCCTTTCTCGAGAATTGAGGAACATCTTATCAAGCACAGGGATTTTATAGATGGTATTTGTCTGACCGGCGGGGAGCCAGCCTTGCACAAGGATCGCGGTCTTTTTGAGTTCATGAGGCGCGTCAAGGAGCTGGGATTTCAGATAAAATTCGATACCAACGGAACCGATCCGGAGTTATTGAAGAAAGCCCTGGACGAAAAACTGATCGATTATATTGCCATGGATATAAAGGGGCCCCTGGATGAGCGCTATCATAAACTTGCCGGAGTGAAGACTGATCTGGACAAAATTAAACAGAGCATAAAGATCATCATGGAGGATGGGGTTTCTTATGAGTTTAGGACGACGGTTGTTCCTACGTTGTTGGATGCAAAAGACATCGAAGATATTGTCGGATCTATTGCTGGGGCAAAGAAGTTCGTTCTTCAGCAATTCGTGGCGGAAAATACCTGGGATGAGTCGATGCGGGAGCTCAAGCCGTATCTTCGTGAAAAGCTGGAAGAGATGATAGGGGTTTGCAAAACGTTTGTTCCAAATACCATTCTTCGGGGAGTTTAAAATAAATGTTCGGAAATATAATGCATGAGCTCAGGGAGCATGCTCCCTTTACTTTCTTCGGCGCCCTGACCGGGATGATTGTCATGCTCATCTTTTACAGGATCCCTTCGGAAACAGCCTACCGGGTTTTTTACGTGCTTCATCCCCTGCATGTTGTTTTGAGCGCCCTGGTTTCCGCCTCCATGTACTATCATTACAAGTGCGGGAAGATGAAGGTGAAATGCAATCTTCTGGTCCTGCTCGCGATCGGTTACGTGGGATCGGTGGGCATTGCTACTTTGAGCGATTCGGTCATCCCTTATCTGGGAGAAGTACTGCTTGATCTTCCAAACCGCGGGATGCATTTGGGGTTTATCGAAGAGTGGTGGATCGTCAATCCGGCCGCTCTTCTGGGGATCGGTATTGCCTATTTCTGGCCCAGGACAAAGTTCCCGCATTCCGGACATGTCCTCTTGAGCACCTGGGCCTCGCTTTTTCACATCATCATGGCTTTGGGCGGAGTGATAAGCTGGGGGCTGGCTCTGGCGGTCTTTTTCTTTTTGTTCCTGGCGGTCTGGGTTCCCTGCTGCGTGAGCGATATTATTTTCCCGCTTTTGTTCGTGGGAGAGCATAAACATGAAGTTGAGTGCCGCAAAGATTGATAGAGGCAAATGATCAGGGAAAATGTGCAGAAAATAATATCGGAATTGCCCCAAGGGGTTGAATTGGTCGCCGCCACTAAAACTCGAACAGCTGAAGAAATTCAAGAGGCAGTAGATGCAGGCATAAAAATGGTGGGAGAAAACTATGTTCAGGAAGCGCTCAAAAAATATGAAGTGATAGGGAGCAAAGTTAAATGGCACTTTATCGGTCATCTGCAGAAGAACAAGGTAAAAAAAGCAGTTGAAATATTTGACCTGATCGAGACGGTTGACTCTTACGAAATAGCTCAGGGGATCGATAAAAGGTGTAATCAAATCGGCAAAGTCATGCCGGTCCTGATCGAGATCAACAGCGGAAGGGAAAAACAGAAATTTGGTGTCCTTCCGGAGGAAGCCGAAGCATTGATAAGAATAATTTCTGAATTGAAAAATGTCAAGGTCCATGGTTTAATGACTATGGGGCCTTTTACCGGAGATCCTGAAGATGCCAGGCCCTACTTTGTTGCGACCAGGAAAGTCTTTGAAGAAATTAAAGCCCTGGATTTGCCTGGAGTCGAGATGAAATGCCTTTCCATGGGAATGACCAATTCTTACAAGATCGCTATTGAGGAAGGGGCCAATCTGGTCAGAATTGGGACAAAGATCTTTGGTGAACGTGAATATAAATAAGTTGAAATTTATTTTTGTGACGGCGGCTGTTTTGCTGTCTGTGCTGGTGTTGACAGCCCAGGCTGAAACCATTTTGCAGCCAAAATATGCTAAGGCGAGAGTATTAGAGGTCGAGACCTTCGAGCATCCGGCTCTGGCTGAGTCGGAGATCAGGGAGATCTCTCAAGAGGTTGCCTTAAAGATCCTATCTGGAATATTTAAGGGAGAGACGATCATTATCGATCATGTTGCCTCCAGCATGATGGGCGGAGAGATGATCCTTAAGCCCGGAGACAAGGTCATCCTTTTTGTGGATGAAGATCCTACCCCGGCTGAAAGCCCGGATGGCAGGCCTCTCTTTCATGTGACCGATTACGTGCGTGATCTTCCGATCTTCTGGCTGGCCTTTTTCTATGGCCTGCTTTTGATAGTGATCGGTGGGATAAAAGGGTTCAAGTCTCTGGTCAGTCTGGTCCTGACCATCGCCTTGATATTTCTGGTCCTCTTTCCGCTTACCCTTTGGGGATTCAGCCCCTTGTGGGTCTCGATCTTCATTGCGGGCGCGGTCTCCCTGATCGTTTTCAGGATCATCGGCGGAAAGAGCATAAAAAGCCTGAGCGCTGCCGTGGGAACCCTCCTGGGAGTGGCTATCGCCGGGATCTTGGCCTTTGCGGTCGGAAAGATGATCCATTTAACCGGCATGAGCTCAGAAGAATCCCGGATCCTGCTTTATTCCATGGATATAAAAATAGATTATCAGGGTCTTCTTTTTGGGAGTATCCTGCTGGGCGCCCTGGGAGCGGTCATGGACGTTGGCATGTCGATCGCTTCCGCAGTGGATGAGGTGCGCAAAGTTCACCCTGAAGCAAACTTTCAGAATTTATTCAATGCCGGTATGAACGTGGGAAGGGATGTCATGGGAACCATGTCCAATACTTTAATTTTGGCCTACACCGGATCATCCCTGCCGCTTTTATTGCTGCTGGTGGCCAACAAAATGTCCCTTTCTAAGATTTTAAATCTGGAAATGATCGCCTCTGAAGTGGTGAGAGCCCTGGCCGGAAGCATTGGCCTGGTGCTGTGCATCCCGATCACCGCTCTGGTATCGGCTGTCCTCTATTCGGAGAAGTTTCCCTTGCCCCGAACCAGGTCAATTCGGGACTTGAAAAAGGATTAAAACTTTTGTATCATTCTTTTTAGGCGTGGCCCGGTAGCTCAGTTGGTAGAGCATCTGCCTTTTAAGCAGAGGGTCCTGGGTTCGAATCCCAGCCGGGTCATTCTCCTTCGCTCCGACTTTGTCGGAGCTACGGAGAACGAAGGGTGGCGCGGTAGCTCAGTTGGTAGAGCAGCGGACTGAAAATCCGCGTGTCGCCGGTTCGATCCCGGCCTGCGCCATTCTCCTTCGCCCTCCTTCGTCCCGATAAATCGGGACTTCGGAGGGCTTCGGAGAATTTATCTCCCGATTTTAATGTTAATGTTTAATGAATGTTTTGTTTATATAATAAGAAGTGAAACGAATGGTAAAACTTATACTGGGTTTACAACAGATTTAGAAAATAGAATGAAGCAGCACAATGAAAACATTGGCGGATATACGAAAAACAGGGGGCCATGGGTCATTGTATGGTTTGGTGTGTTTGATAATAGATGTTTAGCAGAGGGTTTTGAGAAATATTTGATGTCAACGGAAAACCCTCTTTTTCCCTCCAGGTATGCCGCTGTAGCTCAGTTGGTAGAGCAACTGATTTGTAATCAGTAGGTCGGAGGTTCGACTCCTCTCGGCGGCTTCCACCTTCGCTCCTACGGAGCTTCGGTGGATAAATATTTCGTGGGCTTGTCCTCCGAAGCATGAAGTGCGAAGGAGGATTCGACTCCCTCCGCCGGCTCTCTCTCACAATTTCTACCACTTATGTTATAATAGTATTCATCTGCCACCGTAGCTCAGCTGGCTAGAGCAGCTGTTTCGTAAACAGCAGGTCGCCAGTTCGATTCTGGCCGGTGGCTCCAAACATATGCAGATCAAAACCATCAAAGTCGGGGATCTACAGACCAATTGCTATATCGTGATCGACGAAAATAGCAAAGAGGCAGTGGTCATTGACCCCGGAGACGAAGCCCCGAAGATCCTGCCGGAAATAAAGGGCCTCAAGGTCCGCTATATCATCCTGACCCACGGGCATCCGGATCACTTCGGCGCTGTAGATGAGGTAAAGACCGCGACCGGTGCTCCCTTTTTAATGAGCTCGGAAGACAGCTGGTTTTTTAAGCCGGATCAGGAGCTGAAAGAAGGGGATCAGATAAGATTCGGAAACCTGGCTTTAAAGGTCATGAGCACGCCCGGACATACTAAGGGATGCGTCTGCCTTTACACCAATGGGCACCTTTTCAGCGGAGACACTTTGTTCTCCGAGGGCTGCGGCAGAACCGATCTTCCAGGAGGATCCACGCAGGAGATGCGAAAGTCTTTAAAAAGATTATCTACTCTTCCGGATGAAACCTTGGTTTATCCCGGCCACGATGAATCCACAACTATCCGAACCGAAAAGGAGCGGGGCACCCTTGGCTGACCGGATCTATCTTTTTTTTGGCGAAGAAGAATTTCTGATCCAGGAAAAGGTAGAGGAATTCAAGAAAAGCATTGTTAATCCCTCGTGGAATCTTGAGCAGATCGATGGCCAGGAACCGGATCAGGAAAGGATCGTTTCAGCCCTGCAGACCAACCCTCTTCTGGGCGGGGAGAAACTGGTCATTATCAAGCATGCTGATCTGAAACTGAAAGAGTGGGAGGACCTGGCTCCCAGCCTGGAAGCGGTTCCCTCCGGGATCACGGTCATATTCTGGGCTGGAGCGGTTGACAAAAGGGCCAAATTCTACAAGCTCATCGACCGGATCGGTGAGGTCTGCGAGTTCAAGCCTTTTGCGGAGTGGGAACAGGACCAGGTCGTCTCCTGGATCGTGCGCAGAGCAAGGTCTCTCGGAAAAGAGATCGGTAACCCGGCTGCCTTGAGCCTGCAGGAGATCTGCGGGAACAGTTTATTCAAGCTTGCCTCTGAGATCGACAAGTTGATCACCTTTGTCGGAGAAAAGCGCTCGATTGGCGAAGAAGATGTGGCTGCGCTGGCTTCGCCCGGAGAGATAAGCAACTTTGCTCTTTCTGAGGCGGTGGCCACCAAAGACCTGAAAAAGGCACTCTCCGCTTTCCGGATCCTTTACAAGAACAGGGGCGATTTTTTTCAGCTCCTCTCCCTCCTGGCAACCCAGTACCGGATCATGCTCCAGATAAAGAATCTGGCAGAAAAGAACTCAAAGAAGATCGCTCAGGTCCTGGGGGCCAGCCCCTATTTTGTCAGAAAATGCATGGAGAAAACAAAATATTTCAAGGAAGAAGAGCTTAGAGGGAATCTGGAACTGCTTTTGGATGCAGATCTTAGGTTGAAAAGCGGCGAATCGCTCCTTTCCACTTTTGAGCTTTTGCTGGTTTCTCTGTGCGGCGGATAGTCTATGGAAAATAAGAATAGAATAATAGTTCTATTAACAATTTTGGTTATCTTATTTATAGCCGTTATTCTGCGCCTGCTTGACCTTCAGATCTTACACCATCAGTTTTACCTGAAGAAATCACAGGAGCAGCGCACCCGCATCATAAAACTGGCTTCGCAGCGCGGGGACATTTTAGATCGCCACGGAAATGTTCTGGCTACTTCGGTTGACAGCTATTCTGTTCTTTTATACCGCAAGGGATGGCTGGCGCGAAAACTATCCCTGGCAGCCGCCCAAAAATTACAAAAGAAAAATACCAAGGAAAGTGGATTATTGAAGGAGAAAAAAAGGATCTATCCCAAAGAGAGGCTGGCCGCTCAGGTCATGGGTTTTGTGGGAGTGGATAATCAAGGGCTTTCCGGGATCGAGTTGGCCTTTGATGAATACCTGAGAGGAAGAGAGGGGAAGGTGGTTACCGAGGGGGATCCTGAGGGAAGAGAGCTTTTTGGAGCGCTCCGGGAACTGGAGCCCGGGAAAGATGGCATGAATTTGACCCTGACCATTGATGAGAATATCCAGTATGTGGCCGAGCGGGAGATCGAAAAGCAGATCAAAAAATCAAGAGCACTCTCTGGGACGTGCATTGTCATGGACGCTAGGACCGGAGAAATATTAGCTTTGGCCAGCAAGCCTGATTTTGATCCGAATTTTTATCAGAGATCAGGACGCAAGCTCTGGCATCCCAGGTTTCTGGATCCATTTGAACCTGGTTCGACCTTTAAATTGATCACGGTTGCGGCAGCCCTTGAGGAGGGGGCCATTACCACCGGCACTAAGCTTAAGGCCATGGACCGGATCGTGATCGGGGGAAAAGTGGTTGAAAATTCTCACCCCATAGAATGGCCCGGAAAGTGGATCAGCATTTCGAAGATGCTTGAGAAATCGGTCAATACCGGCGCGGTCCAGGTTGGAAGCAAACTCGGTCCGGAAAAATTTTACAAACATATCAAGGCATTTGGTTTTGGAAAGCGCACCGGATTCGGACTGTGGGGGGAATCAAGAGGAATTGTGAGGTATTGGAAGAATTGGTACAAGCCGGACGTGGGAATGATAAGCTTTGGGCAGAGCATCGCGGTCACTCCCCTGCAGCTCCTTTCGGCGGTTTCTGCCATTGCCGATCAGGGGATGATGCTCAGGCCTTTCCTGGTGAAGAAGATCGAGAGCAGCGACGGTAAATTCATAAAGGTTTTTTCTCAAAAGAAGAGGGGGAGGGCCCTCTCGGAAAAAGTGGCCTCCCAGATGAAGCAGCTTATGCGGAATGTGGTCGTGAAAGGCACCGGAAAACCAGCCGGAATAAAGGAGTTTGCGGTTTGCGGCAAGACCGGCACGGCCCAAAAGGTGATCCCGGGTGGCCGGGGTTATTTAAAGGATCGTTATATCTCCTCTTTTATTGGTTTTGCGCCCTATCATCATCCCAGGATCATTGCCCTGGTGATCATTGATGATCCAAAAGGGACTTACTGGGGAGGAGCGCTTTGCGGACCGGTTTTCAAGAAGGTAATTGAGTACACCCTGCGTTATATGAATGTAAAACCGGATATGTTATAATCGAATAACAAAATGAAAAGAGTTTTATCCGGAATACAACCAACCGGCAGGCTCCATCTCGGAAATCTGATCGGGGCCATCGAGAATTGGGTCGAGCTTCAAGACAAGTATGAATGTTATTTTTTCATTGCGGACCTGCATGCCCTGACCTCGGCTTATGATGAAACCGATCATCTTAAAGAAGACATAAATCAAGCGGCCATCGATCTTTTGTCCTCTGGATTGGACGCTAAAAAATGCGTGCTTTTCAAGCAGTCAGATGTTCCTGAACACTCTGAGCTTAACCTCTTGTTTTCCATGATCACCCCCCTTCCATGGCTGGAAAGGGTTCCGACCTACAAGAGCAAGATCGAGGAGCTGACTGAAAAAGATCTGGGGACTTACGGCTTTCTTGGGTATCCGGTGCTCCAGGCCGCAGATATATTGATCTATAAGGCGGATTTTGTTCCGGTGGGCCAGGACCAGCTTCCCCATATTGAATTGACCCGCGAAATCGCCCGGCGCTTCAATTATTTCTATGGAAAGGTTTTCTCTGAACCCAAAGATCTTTTAACTCAATTCCCGGTTCTTCCAGGGTTGGACGGAAGGAAGATGAGCAAATCCTACAAGAACGCGATCGCTATCTCTGATCCTGGGGAGGTCATCAAAAAGAAGGTCGCCAGCATGATCACTGATCCAGCCAGAGTGAAAAAGGAAGACAAGGGGCATCCGGAGGTTTGTGCGGTTTATGCCTTTTATAATGTGTTCGCCAAGGATCGCACGGATACGGTTTCAATCGAGTGCCGGGAAGCCAAACGCGGCTGCGTGGAGTGCAAGAAGGAATTAGCGAAAGTTTTGATAGATTATCTTGCCCCGGTGCATAAGAAAAGAAAGATATTTGAGAAAGATCCAAAAAAACTTGAAAAGATCCTGGCAGAGGGAGCAGAGAAAGCGAGAAAAGTTGCTTCCCAGACCTTGCGCGAAGCCAAGCAGGCCATGGGGGTGATATGACCGAAGAACCTGCCTATCAGATCGAGATCGATGTTTATATGGGACCCTTTGATCTTCTGCTCAGGGGGATCGATGAGGGAAGGATCGATATCTTTCAGGTTTCCATCTCGCAGATCACTTCTGCTTATTTCGAATACTGGAAGCGGGAGGTGCCGGATCTGGTTCTGGCTTCTGACTTTTTGATCATGGCGGCCTATCTATTGGAGATGAAATCAAGGGTTCTCCTTCCGGCAAGGGAAGAGCAAGTGGGAGAAGAGATTTTATCTGATATTGAAGAATCTCTCATCTCTCACATTCAGGAATATGAGGTTTATAAGAATCTGGCCCAGACCCTCCGGCAGCGCAAAGAGGTCTTTGAGAAAATCTATGGAAGGCATGAGGGAGAGGAAGAGGAAAAAGAAATCGAGCTGGTGGATGTATCGCTTAAGGACCTGGTTCTGGCTTTCAATCGCGTTTATATAGAGGCGGCCAAGCGCGAGCAGATCGTTCCTATCGAAGCTGAAGAGATTACCATTGAGGACCGGATTGTAGAGATAAAGAGAATGGTGGCTGGCCGCTCGGATGGGGTTCCCTTTGAGGATATTTTTATAAGAAAGACCAGATTGGAGATCATGGTTACTTTTCTGGCAATTTTAGAA
>JAZFXQ010000033.1:0-4501 GCA_036448795.1 Candidatus Margulisiibacteriota bacterium
CAGGAAGCAATTTCCAATGAAGTGCAGTCTCTTAATAAGAAAATGGTGGATTACAAACGCATTGCAAGATTCATTGTCCGCAAAGAGGAGCTGCCCAAAACCAGGATTAAAAAAATTAAAAGATTTCAGATAAGAAAGGAGTTGAATTTGTAATGGGTGATGAGCAATTAACCGCCGAAGTAAAAACCTTGGTTTCAAAAGTGATCAAGATTCCGGAAGAAAAAATCGATGTGAATGTCAACCTTTTTACGGATCTTGGGGTGGATTCGCTCATGGGAGTCGAGATTTTTGCCACGCTGGACAAAAAGTACCGCTTGGATGTCCCGGAAGAAAAATTGAAGGACATAAACACTTTAAATGACATTATTGTTTTGGTAAGAGAATTGCTATCAAAGCGGACCTGATTCTCAACCGCTCTCAATGATTGAAAATGATACCTCTTCCTACTGGCGAAGATTGCTGGATCTGGACAAACCAGTTCCCCCTGGGATATTAGATAAGTACAGATCTTGGCACCGTTTATCTAGGTCTTTGTTTTATGCAATGGTGGACATTTTCTTGCGTCTTTACTGTCCAGAAAAGGTCCTTGGAATCGAGAATCTGCCGGATAAGCCTCCCTATATCATTGCACCCAACCACTCTTCTACCCTGGATTACCTGACAGTTGCCTGGGCCATGGGCAAAAGGAAAGAGGAATTATATGTTCTAGCTACCAGTTTTTTTTACGATAATCCCTGGGCCCGCTTTTGCTTTAAAGTGGCGGCAAACGCGGTTAGAATTAATACTGAGGTGGATTTCTTTTCAGCTCTGGGAATTGCCGCAAAGATTTTGGGGGCCGGAAAGGCTATCTATATCCATCCCGAAGGTTTGCGCACCATCGATGGAAAACTTTTGCCCTTTCATCCCGGGGTAGGGGTTTTAGCGGTGGAAACGGGAGTTCCCTTGGTTCCAGTTCACATTTCTGGAACCTGGAAATCTCTCCCGACCGGCCGGATTTTCCCTCGACCATGTCCCATTACGGTTTCCATTGGCGAACCGATCAAGATGGCTCCCTATATTGAAAAGAAAAAATCGGTTCAGGCCTACGATGTGTACAAGGAGGCAACCGAAGAATTGCGAAATCGAATTCTGGCCCTCAGTCAATGACCTTGTTGAGCGGATATTCTACGATCCCATGTGCCCCGGCTTTTTTCAGGCGCGGGATGAGCTCTCTGACAATATCTTCATTCACCACCGTATCCACGTCCACCCAGGCGGGATTGGAAAGCTCCGAGACGGTTGGGGTCTGAAGGGCAGGCAGGAGCTTTAAAACATTTCTGAGCCTGCCTTTCATGACATTCATTTTAAGACCGACTTTGATCTCTGCCTGCAGGGCTCCCTGTAAAAGGAGAATGAGGTTATTAAGCTTTTCCTTTTTCCAGGGATCTGCGAGACATTCCGCATTGGCAATTACCACCGTGTTGGATTCAAGCACGGTATCAATTATTTTCAAGCGATTGGCTTTGAGGGAGGATCCGGTTTCAGTAAGCTCCACAATGGCATCTGCCAGCTCCGGGGGTTTGGCTTCGGTTGCTCCCCAGGAAAATTCCACTTTGGCGTTCACTTTATTGGCTTTTAAATATTTCTTGGTGACATTTACCAGTTCGGTAGCGATTCTTTTTTTCTTTAGGTCTTCGACACTTTTAAATTTTGATTTTTCGGGAACGGCTAAGACCCAGCGGACTTTACGAAGCCCCTGTTTAGCATAAACTAAGTCAGCCACCTTCTTTACTTTGCAGCCCGACTCTAAGATCCAGTCGATTCCTGTCAGTCCGCAATCCAGAACCGAACCTTCAACATATCTGGCCATTTCCTGGGCGCGCATGAGCATGACTTCCAGTTCTGGATCATTCACGTCCGGATAGTAAGATCTTTCTGTGGTTTTGATCACCCAGCCTGCTTTCTTAAAAAGCTCAAAGGTTGATTCCTGAAGGCTTCCCTTGGGAAGACCGACCCTTAATTTTCTTGACATTTTTTTGCCTCCTTCCTCCTCCGCCCCTCGACAAGCTCGGAGCTTCGGAGGACAAGTTTCGGATGAATTTTAACATCAAAACATTTCCGCCGCAAGGTGATTTTTTTTGAAGTTTTTGAGCTGCTTTTGGGGGAAAGGCAGTGACCTTGGATGGTGAAAAGAGCGAAGTCTTCTAGCGCTTAGAAGTATAAGTCTCTTTTCCCTTTTAGGAGCTCTTTCAATCTTTGGATAGTTTTCTCTTTTCTTTTATTGTTTTTGATATCGGACAAATGTTCCTGGATCACTTGATCACCCAGTTTCTGGGCTTCTTTGTCTCCGTAATCCATAAGATATTCCTTAAAGGTTAAAAGGGAATTGGGGAGGCAGAAGCTTTGGATCAATCCTGGCTTGGCAAGGTCCATAAAGTCTGCTCCGGTTCTTCCGAGCCGATAGCAGGCTGTGCAAAAACTGGGGCTGTAGCCCATGCGGGAGATATCTTTGATCACCTCTAAAAGGGAACGGCTGTCATGCAGAGAAAACTGTTCAGAGTCCGGATGCCCTTGCTTGGAGGATTTGTATCCGCCCGGGGTAGTTCGCGATCCGGCGCTGATCTGAGAAATTCCCAGACCAATTACTTCATTTCTCATCTTAGCAGTTTCTCGGGTGGACAGGATCATGCCGGTATAGGGAACAGTTAAACGCAGGACAGCAACCAGTTTCTTGAATTCATTATCTGAAACCGGTGCGGGTGGGGTGTTGGCCATGGGAGCATTAAATGCTGGTTCAATTCTTGGAACTGAGATGGTATGAGGCCCCACTCCGGATTCTTTTTCAAGCTCCAGAGAGTGATAAAGCAGGGCAAGCACTTCGAATTTGTAATCAAAGAGCCCGAAAAGGACCCCGATCCCAATATCGTCAATTCCAGCTTCCTGTGCGCGATGCATGGCATAAAGTCTTTCTTTATAATCTGCTTTTGGACCACGGGGGTGCATTTTCTGATAGGTTTCGTAATGATAAGTTTCCTGGAAAAGCTGGTAGGTTCCGATACCGCTCTTTTTGAGTCTTTTGAAATCTTTGACCGGCAGAGGGGAAACATTAACGTTTAATCGGCGGATCTCACCCCGGTCTTGTTTGGTAGCATAAATAGTAGAAATGACCTTTTCCAGGTGATCGATCTTTGAAGTCTCAGGGTCTTCTCCCGCAACCAGCAGGATCCTCTTATGTCCTTCCTCTTCTAAAATCTTCACCTCTTCTTTGATTTCCTTTAGTGAGAGGCTTTTTCGTTTTAGATCACGGTTATCGATTCTAAATCCGCAATAGAGGCAGTTGTTGATGCAGTGGTTTGTGATATAGAGAGGGGCAAAAAGCACCAGGCGTTTACCGTAGATGGTCTCTTTGATAATTCTGGCAGTTTTGAATATTTCCTGGATTATTTCTTGTTCTTCACACTGCAAGAGAACCGCGCTTTCTTCCGGGGAAAGCCCTTTCAGTTTTAAAGACTTTTTGATTATTTGTTGAGCGTCTTTTTTAGGAGCAGATTTTGATCGCTCGAGGATCTTGTTGATCTTGTGTTCGTTGATGAAAGTCTTCATGATTTTCGGCCAAAAGGGAATATAAATTTTACCATTTTTTCCGAAATTTTTCAATAAAGGTGCCGATAATATATGTAGGAGATACTATGATTAAAATTTCAAAGCCAACCTGTGTACAGCGTTATATCTCTCCCGCGGCTACATTTTTAAGTTCGGCGATTCTTTATCAGAATCGAAAGGCGGTAGCTGCGGGCATTCGCAACTTGGCTAAAGTATTTAACGAAGAAAACAAATCATCATTAAGGGGGATCTTAAATGAACAGAAAATTATCTTGCCAAAATTTCATTCATTAGACCTTGAAGAGCTTGAGCATTATCATCTGAGCAAAAGAACAACCTCTTCAAGATTAAGGGATGCGGCTGATCGTTTTGAGAGGGATAATGGAATAAAGATTATTGAAAAAGTAGAAAAAAAGAGGAGCAAGAGAAAAGTCTATTTCACTCCACCGCAGGATTTTTATAAGATGCAGTTTTCTTCAGGGATACCTCGCGCATTGAGGGAGATGCGAAAACAACCCATAGATGTTGAAAAAGAAAGTCGAGAAGAAAAAATACTGGATCAAGCCTTTGATCTGGCCGTACGATATTCTAATATAAAGCTGGCCGAATTAGGCTACCGTGTGCGAAAGATGGCAGAAATCGGAGGAGGGATTCAAGCGCTAGTTGCTTCAATATTTATGGATGTGCCACCCAAAGAATTAAGATGGTTGTTCGGCAGAGCGCAGAGCAGGGGGCTGGTCGAGTTAGCTGGTTCGGTTCGCAAGATTGTTCGAAGATATCAACACCTAAGAGATCGTTTTACATTTGACCCGGAAGAACTTAATAAAGATAAAAAGTATATTTATCGAAAAATGACAGAGTTGATCAGGGAAGCTCGGGCTCCAGAGATACTTTTGTTATTTTTCATGCATAAATTGAA
>JAZFXQ010000034.1:0-4815 GCA_036448795.1 Candidatus Margulisiibacteriota bacterium
GTCGCCGGATTGGTTGAAGAAAAAACTGGATAAAGCCGACATACGCTCCATAAATAACGTAGTGGATGTGACCAATTATCTGCTTCATGAACTTGGTCAGCCTATGCATGCCTTTGACGCCGGCTTCATAACCAGCCAAACCATCATTGTGCGCAGGGCAAAGCCCAAGGAAAAGATCATAACTCTGGATGGCAAAGAGCATGAGCTGGATAAAGATATGCTGTTGATCGCCGATCCTGGAAAGGCGATAGCGGTAGCCGGGGTCATGGGAGGGATTGACACCGAAGTCAGCAAGAAAACCAGAACGGTTATTCTTGAATCTGCTTATTTTGACCCGGTTTCTATTCATAAGACTTCAAAGTTCTTGAAACTCAGGACCGATTCTTCGATCCGCTTTGAACACGGCGTAGATTGGATGACGGTGGAAGAGGCCCTGGATCGAGCCGCGGCTATGATCGCTGGGCTGGGAAAGGGTAATGTACTGTGCGGAAAGATCGATGTAAAGAAAAAGGATAGAAAGCCTAAGATCGTCACACTTCGGCCGGATAAAGTGAATCAGATCCTGGGAACGGATATCAAGAAAGCTGAGATGATGGGCATTTTAAAGCGGCTTGGGTTTGGAGTAAATGGCAGCAAAGTGAAGATCCCTCTCTTCCGTGCCGCGGATATCAGCCGGGAGATCGATCTGATCGAAGAGATCGCCAGAATTTACAGTTTCGAAAAGATAGAAGCAACTATGCCAAATACCGCTTTCCCGGGAAAGGCTGTGGATAAGGAGGATCTCTTCCGGAGCAGGGTCAGAGAGATCATGATCGGTTGCGGTTTGCACGAAGTTCAGACCTACAGCATGCTTGGCCCCAAGGATTTTGAAAGGGTAGGGCTGCCAATTGATCTTGCGATCAAGGTGGCTAATCCCTTGAATCCTGAGGAGGGCTACATGCGCACCAGGATCATCCCGAGTTTGCTGAACGTAATCCTCCACAACGTTAATCGCCAGATCAAGGATGTCTTTGTTTTTGAGATCGGCAAGACTTTCAATCCTTCTTCGCATAAGCTGCCTGAAGAAAAATGGATGCTCTGTGCAGCCGCCGCCGGCTCTCCTTTTATGAGCGCTATTGATAAAGGAGAAGTTGACTATTTCTACATGAAGGGAATTCTTGAGAATTTACTCACAGTTTTAGGAATTGATGATTACAAGTTTGCTGAAACCATCAAGCATTTGATCCAGCCGGGCAAGGGCGCGGATGTGGTTGGTCTGGGAGTGCTGGGAGAGCTTCACCCAGATATTCGCAGAAATTATGAAATTGAAAGATCGGTCTGTTTCTTTGAGATCGATCTGGACGCCCTTTTTAAGTTGGTAAAAGAGGAAAGAAGATACAAGCCCCTTCCAAAATTCCCCTCGGTTTCGCGGGACATTGCCATGTTTATCCCCAAAGGAGTGGAGAATCAGCTTATTATCTCTACCATCAAAATGACCGGCGGAGAGCTGATCGAGAACGTTTATCTTTTTGATAGATATAAAGACAGTCTGGCTTACCGGATCGTTTACCGCGATCCCGAAAAGACCCTGACCGATGACGAAGTGAACTCCAAACACGAAGAGATTGTGCAAACCCTTGAATCAAAACTCAACGTCCGTATTCGAAGATAATCATGCCTGACCAGAGCCCCATGGTAAAACAATATCTTTCCATCAAGGAAAAGCATCAGGATGCCATCCTCTTTTTCCGCCTGGGAGATTTCTATGAGATGTTCTACCAAGACGCCGAAGTCGCCTCGCGTGAACTGGATCTGGTCTTGACCGGAAGGGGACAGGAAGAGAACCGCATGCCCATGTGCGGGATTCCCTTTCATGCGGCTGATAACTATGTTGCCAGACTAATTGATAAAGGCTACAAGGTGGCGATTTGCGAGCAGGTTGAGGATCCAAAGTTGGCCAAGGGCGTAGTTAAGCGTGAAGTAATCCGGATCATCACTCCGGGGACGGTTATTGAGTCCAACCTTCTTTCAGATAAAACCAATAATTATCTTCTAGCCATAACCAAAGAAAAGAACAAGTTTGGCCTGGCTTATGTGGATGCATCAACTGGAGAGTTTAGGGTTACAGAAGTTGATAATCGAGAAAAGTTATTAGATGAGGTTAATCGTATTAATCCCTCTGAGATACTGGTTTCTGATATGTTAGAAAATTCATGGAAACTTGGAAACCGCGAAGTTTATTCGCAGGTTTCCCATACAACATTCCAGGACACCTATGACCTCGAAGCTTCCGAAGAAAAGCTCAAAGAATTCTTTAAGGTCAATTCCCTTGATTCTTTCGGCCTTTCCTCAGTCAAAACCGCCTGGGGAGCGGCGGCTGCTATTCTTGATTATCTAAAAGAGACCCAGAAGACCAGCCTTGACCATATTAACCAGATCAGGCCCTATCACACTTCCCAATTCATGTTTATTGATGCCTCAACCAGAAGGAACCTGGAATTGGTTCAGACCATACGAGATAAGTCGTTTAGAGGGAGCTTGCTCTGGGTGATTGATAAGACCAAGACTTCCATGGGAAGCCGTCTGCTGCGCCAGTGGGTCCTGCAGCCCTTGCTGGATGCTAAGAAGATCAACCAAAGGCTGGAAGCAGTTGAAGAGCTTTTTGGAAATGGTATGCTTCGCGCAGAGCTTGGCCAGGAGATCAAGAATATTTCCGATATTGAGAGAGCAGTTGGCCGGATCGCATCTGCTTCAGCCAATGCCCGGGATTTGATCGCTCTCAAGGAATCTTTAAGACTGTTGCCGAAATTAAGGAATCTGAGCACTAAGGTGCAAAGTTCAATGTTGAAGGAACTTCATGGGCTTCCTGACTTTGGAGATGTGCTGGATCTAATAAGCCGATCGATCGCTGATGACCCGCCTTTTGTTCTTAAAGATGGGGGCCTGATCAAAGAGGGCTGCAATTCCGAGCTGGATGAGATCAAGAAAGCGGTTCGGGAAGGTAAGGACTGGATCGCCCATCTTGAGAGGGAGGAGCGGAAAAAGACCGGAATTAAATCCCTTAAAGTAGGCTTCACCAGGGTCTTTGGCTACTACATTGAGGTGACGAAAGCCAACCTTTCTCAAGTGCCGAATAATTACATCCGAAAACAGACCCTTGTGAACTGCGAGCGATTCATCACCCCTGAGCTCAAGGAAAAAGAATCCCTGATCCTTAATGCGGATGAACGCATGAAGGAGATGGAATATAAGGTCTTCTGCGAAGTGCGTTCGAAAGTGGCGGAGCATACCCCTGAGCTCCAGAAATTGGCGCATGTTCTGGCGCAGATCGATGTGCTTTTGTCTTTGGCTGAGGTAGCGGTTGAGGATCGTTACTGCAAACCTAAAATCCTAAATCCTAAATCCGAAATCCGAACAAGGATAAATATTATTGAGTCAAGACATCCTGTGGTTGAAAAAACCCTGGGTGCATATCAGTTTGTTCCAAATAAAGTCGAAATGGATAATGAGGAAAGCCGGTTTCTCTTGATCACTGGCCCGAATATGGCCGGTAAATCCACCTATATGCGCCAGATCGCGCTGATCTCTCTCATGGCTCAGATCGGCTCCTTTGTCCCTGCCAAAGAGGCGGAATTATGTTTGATCGATCGGATCTTTACTCGCATCGGTGCCATGGATGATATCTTTGCCGGACAATCCACCTTCATGATGGAGATGACCGAGACCGCGAACATTTTGCATAATGCTACAGAAAAGAGTCTGATCGTCCTGGATGAGATAGGCCGGGGAACTTCTACCTTCGATGGGATGTCAATTGCCGCGGAAGTGGCGGATTATATTCATGCCATAATAAAAGCTAAGACTTTGTTCGCGACCCATTATCATGAAATAACTCAACTGGCTGACAAGCATCCCGGCATGAAAAACCTGAATGTGCTGGTTAAGGAAGAAGGGGACCATGTTACTTTTCTACATAAGATTGTGGAAGGCCCGGCAGACAGGTCTTATGGCATCCAGGTAGCAAAACTGGCTGGACTTCCCAAAGAAGTGGTGCAAAGAGCCAAAGAAGTTTATAACACTCTGGAGATGGTTGAGAGTGATCTTGGTAAGGTTAAAGGTAAAAGGGGCAAAGGAAAAAAGAAACAAACTAGGGCTGAGAACCAGGTAAGCTTATTTTAAATCTATCTAAGATCCACCAGCATCGAGTCCCCAAACCCGTTCTCTGCAAACAAAGGGTACCCTGTTTGTGTGCCGTACTGGGGATGGTCTTTTGGCAAACCGATTAACTTGGCGAATATCAAACTATTGATTTCATCCAGCAATTCCAATTGTTTTTTATGGTCGGTGCACTCTTGTAGGGCTTTGCGTTTCTGCTGTACATTTTGCATTATATTGAAAAGATTGTTTGGGCCCGAGCTGAATAAAAACCTGAATCCTATCAGATTCTCATTTATATGGCCAGATAACCAGAAGCAGGGCGATGCTTTAAGCCGGTTGGAAAGAGCCACCAGTCGCGCCTGGTATTCTTGGAAGAGCTTTTCTTCTTTAGAGGTCGCGGATATTCTGGGTACAACGAATTCCATCCATGCCGTTGCAACCGGAAATTTTTCAAATTTTAAGGACTTTGGCAGGATGATCTTGGGAGCGTAATATTCAAGGTTTGTCGAATCAAGTCCATTTAAGTTTCCGGGATGATCGATCGGGATTAAATAGACAGTCTCACAATCGCTCCGGTAGTGGGGCAGCGTTTTTAAGCCGGCGCTTTCCACGAATGCCTGTGCCTGCTCGATGCCTGACAGGTTCAGCAATTCCGCGACAACTTTTTGCGGAATGCTC
>JAZFXQ010000035.1:0-4677 GCA_036448795.1 Candidatus Margulisiibacteriota bacterium
CATGACGATCTCCAGGATCCTTTCCAGATCATCCTTGGAGTAGTACTCGATCTCGATCTTACCGCGATCCGGTGAGCCAAAGATCTTTACCTTGGTCCCTAAATGGGTGGTCAGTTTTTCAACCAGAGCGTTCAGTTCTGCATTCTGGGTATAAGCCCTTTTGCGGCCGCCCTTCTTGACCTTTGGTTTTTCAAGAGTTGCTTTGCCGGTGACCAGGATCTCTACATCTCTAACGTTCAGCCTGCTTTTTATGATCTGCTTCCAGATCTCGATCTGGCGCTCAGAGGTTTCTGCAGATAAGAGGGCCCTGGCATGCCCAACCGTTATCTCTTCCTTGCGCAGGCTGTGCTTTATTTTATCCGGCAGAGTTAAAAGTCTGAGCATATTGGTTACAGTTGAACGATCCTTGCCAACTTTTTTGGCGACCTGTTCCTGAGTAAGGTTGAATTCCTTGGAGAGGCGGGCATAACCATCCGCCTCGTCCATTGGATTCAAGTCCTCGCGCTGCAGGTTCTCGATCAGGGAAAGTTCGAGCGACTGTTCATCTGTAAAGTCTTTGACAATCGCCGGAACAGTAGAGAGGCCGGCCATTTTGGCTGCGCGCCAGCGCCTTTCTCCAGCCACTATTTCGTATTTTCCATTCTTCATGCGGGCCAGGATAGGCTCAATGATCCCCTGCTCCTTGATCGAATTGGCAAGCTCTTTCAAGCCTTCCTTGGTAAAGGTCGACCTGGGCTGCCTGGGATTGGGGATCACCTTGTTTATCTCAACATTCACGATCGTCCTTCCCCCGGTGAAAACTGTCCCCTGCGGAATGAGCGCCCCCAGACCTCTTCCCAAACCTTTTTTAAAGTTGACCATCATCTAACACCTCCCGACATAGATTTTCATAGGCCTCCGCTCCCTTGGATCCCGGATCATAAAAGATGATGGGCTGTCCAAAACTGGGAGCTTCGGCTAAACGAATATTCCTGGGAATAACAGTCTTGAAAACTTTGTTCCCAAAATACTTACGGGTTTCTTCTGCGACCTGGGCGGAAAGCAGGGTCCGCTGGTCATACATAGTAAGAATGATGCCGCGGATCTTTAGTTCGGGATTAAGGCTTTCCCGAACAAGCTCTAAAGTATGGGTAAGCTGGCTGATCCCTTCCAGGGCATAATATTCGCACTGGATGGGAATGATGACCTCATCCGCAGAGGTCAAAGCGTTTACGGTAAGGAGTGAAAGCGAAGGAGGGCAATCGATAATTATTAAATCATAATTTTCTTTTACGCTGGAAAGAGCCTGTTTGAGCCTGGTTTCCCTGGGTTCAAGTGAGACCAGTTCTACCTCGGCTCCGGCCAGGCGGGGAGTGGAGGGAAGAACATCCAGATTTGAGATCGAGCTTTTGAGAATGATCTCTTCGGCCGGCACTCCTTCGATCAGGACGCTGTAAAGACAGCGGACTACAGTTGCCCGATTGATCCCCAGTCCAACCGAGGCATTGCTCTGGGGATCAATGTCGACCAGCAGGATCTTTTTGCCAAAGGTAGCCAGGTAAGCAGCTAGATTAACTGTGGTGGTCGTTTTCCCGACTCCGCCTTTTTGATTTACAACGGCGTAGGCTAGAGGCATAGCTTGATTATTATATCACAAAGGTTTCTTTTTCGCCATCCCCGCGCGGCGGGGAAATCTGGGTGGGGTAGGGGAGATCTTTTCGATGATCACGAGTGACCTGATAATATCTGAATTTGGAAGCTTGACTTTTTTAATCTCTTTAATTTTTCCTCCCAGGATGTGAATGGCGTTCTTTGATTCTTCAACTTCTTTTTCAATTTCTTTTTCCTTATAAGCGATAAACATTCCGCCGATCTTTACTAAAGGCAGGCAATATTCGCAAAGTACATTTAACTTGGCAACCGCCCGGGAGAGCGCGATATCAAAAGATTCTCTTTTGTTCTTGACGATTTCTTCAGCTCTTTCCCAGAAGATCTCCACATCTTGGAGATTTAAAACAGAAACGATATGTTTTAAAAACTCAACCTTTTTCTGGGTGGCTTCAAGCAGAGTAAGTTTTAACTCCGGGCAGACGATCTTAAGCGGGATCCCTGGAAAACCAGCTCCAGTTCCGACATCGATCACAGACTGGTTTGTTAGTTTGATAGTTTGTAAGATAGTTAGGGAGTCTTCAAAATGCTTGATCCTTATCTCTTCTGGATCAGTGATGGCTGTAAGGTTGAACTTCTTGTTCCATGCCAGAAGTTCTTTTAAGTAAAGATCGAACACATTAAAAAGCTTGCCCGATGGAAAAGTGCATAATCCCTTCCCCAAAGGTTTTACCCTCTGGGACGCCGTAGTCCAGACGGATCGGACCGAGGGGGGTGCTGATGCGAATTCCAGGGCCCCAGCCGGTGATGAAATCGGAAAAATCGGGAGGGCCTGCATTCCAGGCATTTCCCCAGTCATAGAAGAAAACCCCCTGAAAAAGATCTGAAAAATTCAAACGGTATTCGATATTAAAAATGAGTTTTCGCTTTCCCCTTTTGGCCTGAGAGGGGTAGTATCCGCGGACGGAGTTCGCTCCTCCGGCCCAGTATTCTTCGCCGATCGGCACATCGTCAAAACCGATGCCTGCTCCGACATGCGTCGCCAAGACCTGGTTTTCAAAAATAGGATAATAATGGTTCAGGTCCCACCCCAGTTTGAAGAAGCCGCTCGTCCCAGAAGCGGCGTGCTTCCATCCCTGTTTTAGGGACAGCGAATAGAATCGTCCTTCAGTAGGATTGAGCCAAAAGTCGCGGGTGTCATAGGAAAATGTGACCCCGATCGTGTCAGATTGATAAGCTTCAAAGGTAGAGCCGTCATGAGGGTTAACCAGTTCGCTTCCCAGGGTCCAGGCGATCTTGTAATATTCAAAGAGAGGCTTCCCAACTGTGAAGTCAAAGCCGTTGTAGATCGCATTTTGCTCGGTTAAGTAAATGTCCCGGCCGATGGTGTACCATTTCCGGAAAGTGAAGGAAGTGCGTTCGCCGAATCTTTCGGGAAAGAACCAGGGATTAAAATATTTGAATTGGTAGGTGGAACGCTCCTGCCCGGATTGGCCGCGGATCAGAAGCCCCTGGGCGGTTCCCATAAGATTGTTAATGGATAGATCGACAAACCCGAACCAGCCCTCTCTCTCACCGTATCCTCCACCGAAGTTAATGGTGCTGGTGCGGGTTTCTTTGATTTTTAAAAGGATCACGACCTTGTCGGGAGCGCTTCCCGGTTCAAAGTTGGGAGTGACTTCAGAGAAAAAGCCCAGATTAAAGACCCGCCTGAGGTCTTTCTTGAGGGTCTTTTCGTTGAGGACCGAGCCGGGCTTGGTGTCGAGCTCCCGCAGGATCACGTAATCCCGGGTGACCTCATTTCCATCCAGGGAGATGGCTTCCACGATTCCTTCCACAAGCTTAAAGCGCAGAAGATTTTTATCTTCGTCCGTTTCAACATCCACCACCCGGGCCAGGACATAGCCGTTTTCCTTGTAGTGGGTGTTGATCTTATCGATGTCCTCCTGGAGCTTTTTGAAGTTTAAGATCTCACCGGGTTTGGTTGAGATCAGGGAAAGGATTTCAGCCGTGGAATAAACCGTGTTCCCCTCAACCAGGATCTCTTCTATTTTTGGGTTTTCGCTCACCAAAAAAACGACCTTGGTTCCACCGGCCACAGCTTCAAAGGTCACTGAAACATCTGAAAAATATCCCAGAGCGTAGATGGCTTTCAGGTCTCCTTTGATCTTTTCCTGGAGAATGCTGTCTCCGATGCGGCTGAAGACTACATCCATGATCTCATTATCCGGGATCAGGTAATTTCCCCGGGTCGCGATCTCCATGATCACGGGAGAAACTTCGACGGTCTGGGCCTCTGAAGGAATAACCAATAACCAAGATACAATAACCAGACAAGAACCAATAATCAATGACCAATAACCAAAAGATTTATTTTTCATCAAACTTATCCTTCCTCTCAGAACGAAAAGCCAGCCGTAAGGGTCACTTTTTGGTAGCCGGCAGTGAGTTCCTGAAGGCTGATCGGGTCGCGATAGTATATTATAGACCAAATTCGACTTAATTTGTAGGTCAATTGATAGTTAACGGATTCCTGAACCATTTCGGTCTCGGTGCCGAATTGGGCATAATTCACCTCCAGGTATAATCTGTCAAAGAAACCCTTGACGAATCCGACTCTCCAATCCGGCTTTTCTCCTTCGAGCAGCCTGGTTTCCTTAACTCCTATGGCCTTGCGCATGTCCTTACCAAAGTTGTATTCCAGGGTCAGGCTTTCCAGCCCCAGTCTCTGCTCGAGTTCTCTTTCAATTCCGCGGAAGACAAAGGTTTGAACGCGGCTGCTGATATAATCCGCAACCACCACATTCGTGTTGACTTCTTCACCTTTGCTGATTCCGGTCAGGGATTTGATAAAATCTGGCAGGAGCATGACTTTGACGGCCTGCTCGCTGTAGCCGGCCGGCTTTAGTTCAGCCGGGGTCTTGGTTTTATCCTCAGCAAAGCTATCAAAGGCGATCTCTAACCCCCGCTCTTTTTCGACCGCGCCGATTACCCCGCGCAGACGAGAAAGAATGATGACCTTCTCCCTGGTGATCTCTCCTTCGGCATCTTCTACCAGGTTTTCCACATCCACTTTGGCGGTTATAGTTA
>JAZFXQ010000036.1:0-13924 GCA_036448795.1 Candidatus Margulisiibacteriota bacterium
GGATAAGCTGAATTGGTTGAACGGAAAATATATCAGGAAAATCCTTCCGGAAAGACTGATCGACCTTTGCGAACCCCTTTTAATTGAGGCTTATGGAACGCATGACATTGATTACATTAAAAAAGTAGTAACTGCTTTTCATGATCGATTGACCCTCATCCCCGACATAGTTCCCCTTGCGAAATTCTTTTTTGCAGACGACTTTGAATATGATCCAAAAGGAGCAGAAAAGCATTTTAAAACCGAGTATGCCCGAAAGATATTGGGAACCTTAAAAGAAAGATTGGCAAAAGTCGAGCCCTTTAGAAAAGAAAGCATTGAGCCGGTTTTCAAGGGATTGGCTAAGGAAATGAATGTCAAACTTGGAGTCGTCATCCATCCCTGCCGGCTGGCCTTAACCGGAACCCTTCAATCCCCACCCATGTACGATGTGGTTGAGGTCCTGGGAAAAGAAAAGATAAGTCAAAGATTGGAAAGGGCCATCAACTCTTTGTCGAAATAAACCCCATGATCTTATAAACCAGTTTGGCCGCTGCAAAATCCGAGGCAATTTCACCTTTACGCGGAGAAAGCTCCATAACATCAAAGCCGACCACATTCTTGGTGGCACACACCCCTTTGAGCACGTCCAAGACTTCATACCAGAACATGCCTCCCGGCTCAGGGGTCCCGGTGGCAGGAATAACGCTTGGGTCAAAAACATCCACATCGATCGTGATGTAAACATTTTTCGATAACTGATTTTCTATTTTTTCGGTTAGCTCTAATTTTTCTGCCCAGTGGATTTTGTCAATTTGCCCGGTTTTCGTCGCATACTCATAGCCCCATTTGGAGATATTGCGAATACCTACCTGAACCGCTGGACAAATCTCTAAAACCCTGCGCATGGTACAGGCATGGTTATATTTAGATCCCTTATAATGATCCCGGAGATCTGCATGCGAATCCAGCTGTAATACTGAAAGATTTTTATATTTTTCTGCAACTGCCTTTATCACTCGCACGGTTATGGAATGCTCCCCTCCCAGAACAACCGGAATGTTTCCATTTTTTATTAGACCGTTGACCCGAGGCTCAAGCCCCGGGAGAGGAACAGGTTTCAAAATTTGTATTTCAGCAATGTCAAAGATTTCACATTTTTGTTCTTCATCAAATTCTTCAACATGGGGAAGCGCTTTAAGAATAGCAGCTGGTCCTTTCCTGGTTCCCTTACCATAAGTAACCGTAGCTTCGTATGGAACCGGGATTATTGTAAACTTAGGTTTCTTCATCTGTAAACAACCTTGACCTGTTTGGGGTCTCCCCAATCAAAATGCGGCTTCTTTCTTTTGGCTGCCAGCTCTTCATGTTCAGCCAGCCCATGCACCAGGAGCGGAAGGGCAATGGTTAGATCACATAAACATTGCACCTTACTAGCGGATTTGGCGATCTTTCCCCAGGATTGTCCCTCTTCAAAGCTGCAGCCTGAAAGCCCTCCAAAATGCGGGATATCGGTCGTGATCTGAATGGCATACTCATGCCCCGGCAGATCCTGCCCCATGATCAAATTCAACAGTTCGGTTTGCTGGATAAAGTTCTTAGGCACTCCTCCCCCCAGATAGATCACTCCTGATTTTTTTGCAACTGAAGCGATCTGCACAGTCTCATCCGTATCCTTCATTTGGTCCACGAATCTAAAATTGCTTTCATCGCTTTTCTTAAGTCCCTTTCCATCCGGTGTATCGATCACGCCGTGTCTGGCCATGATAAATGAATAACCGAACGAGGAATCGTTTAAAGCGGGAGCATAGATCGGAACGCCTGACCGGACAGCCTGCACCAGGATCGAATCTTTCTCAACGCCGGCTTCGGTAAGATGCTTTCCAAGGAGCTCAAAGAATTCCCGCGAAGAATATTGATGATGAGGACTCAGGTTTTCGATAAATTTCTGCATCTGGCGATCGATCTGACGCTGCTCCTGCTCCTTGACAAACACGTTATAAAAGCGATCGATTCCCTCCCTTTCCAACTGCCTATCATCCACCAATGGAGACCCCTGAAAATGCTTTACCCCCAAACATTCACAGGCATCATGAAACATTTGAGCTCCGGTAGAAACAATCACATCTACCATCCTTTTTTCAACCAGATAAGCAATGGCCCTACGCATCCCGGCCGGGACAATGGCGCCTGCAATGCCCAGCCAGATGGTGATTTCTTCTTCGCAAAGCATCTGCTTCCAGAGCGCAAAACATTCAGCCAGATTTTTTCCCTGAAAGCCGGTGGCCAGCATCTCTTCCAGAAGGGTATTGGCCTTCTTTCCGCGGCCGATCCGTATAGGTACGGTAGGTTTTTTGAGAAATTCAGAGGTCATTATATCAATGGTAAACCCGGGGACGCTCCACCGGGGCTCGGGAAATATTTTTCGGGAATTCCAGTCCGCGATTCAAAAGCACCACTTCGTGATGGGTCGCTTCAAAAAGGTCGAGCAGTTCAGAGCGCGCATAGTCTGTGTCAAAATCTTTACAGGAGAAAATATCAATGAAGGCATGTTCTTTGTCCGGAAAGGTGTGAATGGAAATATGGGACTCGGCGATCAGCACCACCCCGGAGATCCCCCAATCCTCCGGGACTTTTCCGTGATATTTAAAAACATAGGGGGGCATAATCTTATTCATCTTGATCTTTTCTGGAAAAGTGTCGAGGATGTTAAAGACAAAATCGATGTCCGAGAGTTTTTCTTTGAGGCAGCCGTAGCAATCCAGCATTAAATGCGGACCAAAACCATGCCCCACGCCTTCTTTCACTTAGTCCATCCTCCCCTTTATTTTTTTCTATTCTAATTGTAAATCACTTTGCAAATTTGTCAAGACTTTTTCTTTCGTGTAAAATAGCTCTATGATGGATTTTGAAAAGTTACGCCAAGAAATGGTTGAGACCCAGTTAATTCCCCGCAGAATTTCTGATAAGAAAGTTTTAGGGGCCTTTCGAAAAGTTCCCCGTCATTTCTTTGTTCCCGAAAATGTGAGGGCTTCGGCCTATGACGATTGTGCGCTGCCCATTGGTGAAGGACAAACCATCTCACAACCCTATATGGTGGCAGTCATGTCCGAGCAATTAAAACTTAAAGGGGATGAAAAGGTGCTGGAAATCGGGACCGGCTCCGGATACCAGGCTGCCATCCTGGCAGAACTCTGCCAAAAAGTCTACACCCTGGAGCGCATTCAACCCCTTTCCGAGCGCGCTGAAAAAATAATAAAGGAACAAGGCTATCCCTATGTGGAATGTGTTGTGGGCGACGGGACACAGGGTTATCCTGAAGCCGCTCCTTATGAGGGGATCATTGTCACCGCTGGGTGTCCAGAAATCCCTGAGCCTTTGATCAAACAGTTAAAGGATGGAGGAAGATTGGTGATCCCGGTAGGTGACAGATACCAACAGATATTGACCACAGTCACCAAGCACGGGACAGAAATCGAGACGGAGGAATCGATTCTCTGTGTATTTGTGCCTCTAGTTGGCAAATTTGGGTGGCAGGCCTAAGTTGACCGCTCCCCAATTTTATGTTATCCTTAACAGGTTTGGAGCATAATATGGCCGAAGAAGAATTAAAAGGAACAAATATAGAAAAAGGAAAGGGAGAGGAAGAATTCTTTGAAGTGGAAGACTTGATCAAGGAAACCCTGGAAGAAAGCAAGCTTCTCGAAGAAAAAGAAGCTCCCCCTCCCCCTGCAAAAGGACCAGCCGAAGGCGGTAAGAAAGAAGAATTCAAAGCCACAAAAATTGCCCTCCCATCCAAGGAAAAAGAAGCTGCTCCTCCATCCGCTGGTGCTCCGGCTCCCAAACCTAGCGTAAAAGCTCCTGGATACGAAGCAACCTTCAAGGAATACAAGGTGGGAGACATTGTAAAAGGAACCGTGCTTAAAATTGACCCAAGCGGAATTCTGGTGGATAT
Source organism: Candidatus Margulisiibacteriota bacterium (assembly GCA_036448795.1). Lineage (GTDB taxonomy): Bacteria > Margulisbacteria > WOR-1 > O2-12-FULL-45-9 > O2-12-FULL-45-9 > JAZFXQ01. The sequence continues at coordinate 3,935 of JAZFXQ010000036.1, forward strand.
CAAATATAAGGCTGATGGACTTATTCTTACGGAAGAACTTTCAGATAAAAGTTTTGGCTCTCCCGAAGAGATTGTAAAAGTTGGAGAAGTGATCGATGTCTATATCGAAAATCTGGAAAATAAAGAAGGATATGCTGTTCTTTCTAAAAAAAGAGCGGACTACGAAAAACGCTGGAGAACGGCCTATGACGCTTATAAAAACAAAAAAATCCTGGAAGGCAAGGTGATCCAGATCTTACAAGGCGGACTGGTTCTGGACTGTGAGGGGATCCGCGGCTTTATCCCGGCTTCGCAGGTCTTAAAAAGGGCTAAAGAATCTCTTGACTCTTTCAAAGACAAAATGCTTCCAGTTAAAGTCATCGAAATCAACCGCCGCCAAGGGAAAATCGTGCTCTCCCACAAACTGGCTACCGGCGAGAAAGAAAAATATAAGGCTGAAAAAGTTCTGGAGGATGTGGAAGTGGGACAGGTCCGTCATGGGATCGTCTCCAGCATTAAAAGTTTCGGAGCCTTTGTTGATATCGGAGGAATTGAGGGCTTGATCCACTTAAGCGAACTTTCCTGGAAAAGGGTCAAGCATCCCTCTGATGTTCTCAAGTTGGGGCAAGAACTTGATGTCTTTGTATTAGGTGTCGACAAGATAAATAAAAAGGTCGCTTTGGGCCTGAAAGAGCTCCAGCCCGACCCCTGGGTAAATGCCGCGGATTACTTCAAGCCCGGCCAGATTGTAAAAGTCAAAATTATGCGTTTTGCAAAATTCGGGGCTTTTGCGGAACTGGAGCACGACTTGGAAGGGCTGATCCACATCTCAGAAATGTCCAAAGAACCCGTACAAAAACCGGAAGATGCGGCCAAGATCGGTGACGTGATAGATGTGAAAATACTGCGGGTGCTCCCGGAGGAACAGAAAATCGGCCTTTCCATAAAAGAAGCCCTTCTACAAAAAGAAAGAGCAGAGATAAAAAAGACTGCTCCGCCTGAGGAATCCACCAAAGTTACCATTGGCGACATGATTGCTCAAAAAGAAAAAGAAAAGACTGAGCGCGAGGCCGAAGAAGAAGAGCAGGAAGAGGTAACTTGAAATTCCTAGACAAGCTAGACCAGGCCACCAACAAAAACAATAGCCTACTCTGCGTTGGATTGGATATCGACCTCGACCAAGTTCCTCAAACAGTTTTAAATAAAGAAGACCCGATCTATATCTTTAACCGTGAGATCATCAATGCCACCAAAGATCTGGTGTGCGCTTATAAACCCAACATTGCTTTCTACGAAAGGTACGGCATATACGGACTCTCATCGCTGATCAAAACCATCGAGTTCATCCAGACCACCGATATCCCGGTGATCCTGGATGCTAAAAGAGGAGATATCGGGCATTCCTCAGCCGCCTATGCGGAAAGCATTTTTAAAGTTTACAAGGCGGATGCGGTAACGGTTAACCCCTATCTTGGCCACGATTCGGTCGAACCCTTCTTAGAGTATCAAGATAAGGGAACCTTTGTGCTCTGCCTGACCAGCAATCCCGGGGCTAAAGATTTCCAAAGTGAGCTTTTTCTAGATGTAGCTTATAAGGTTAAAAAGTGGAACAAGTATGGGAATTGTGGTCTGGTGGTGGGAGCCACCAAGCCGGAAGAACTAAAAGAAATCCGGAACATAATAGAAGATATGCCCATCCTGATACCGGGAATTGGTGCCCAAGGCGGGGATCTTGAGGCTTCAGTTAAATATGGAGTAAACAAGCAGGGCAACCGCGCTATAATCAATTCCTCGCGCAGCATAATCTATGCCTCTAAAGAAGATAATTTCGCAGAAGCAGCCAGGAATGCGGCGCAAAAGCTCAAGGACTCCATTAATCAGCAGCGGTGGGCAAAATGAGTAAAATTAAAACCCTAAAGAACCCATATCCAAACAGGGAATACAACATCCATATTGAATTTCCTGAATTCACCTGTGTTTGTCCAAAAACCGGCCTACCAGATTTTGCCAACATAATTATTGACTACATTCCTGACAAAAAAATAGTTGAGCTTAAATCGCTCAAACTCTATTTTGTCTCTTACAGGAATCTGGGAATGTTCCATGAAAAAGTGGTAAACAAAATTCTTGATGACCTGGCATCTGCCTGCAAACCGCGCTCGGCAAAGGTAGTTGGGGAGTTCAATGTGCGGGGCGGGATAAAAACTACGGTTTCGGCGGAATATACTCAGTAAGTACTATCAGCCTCGTTTAAAATCCTCTGCTCAATCGGCATATTCGGTCCTAAAGGCTCAATCCGGGGATCATGTTTGGCAATAATGGAGAGAATATCTGCGCTTACCCCGATCTTTTCCAAAAGCTCAGCCCCCACCGCCCCATGATGTTTGTGAATATAATATCTTCTAAAACGAGGATTGTCTTTCCCAAGATCGGCCAGATGGTCATAATATTTTGGCAAGAAAAAGCGGATGATCACCAGGATGGACTTGGTCATGATCGAGTTTCTCTCCGCGACCTTGCCAATATCATGCAGCAAACCAAGCCGAACCAATTTGCGGGGATCCAACTCTCGATGCCGGGTCGCAGATTCCAGCATCTTTCTGGCGACCACCACCGCATGCTTCTTTTCAAAACCCGGGAGTTGATTAAAAAGCGCCATCTCCTGGATATTTAAGTAACTGCGGGCAAAGACCTCATCTGCTTTAGTGTAGCTGGAGAACATGCCGAACCAGAATTGTTTGAAACGGTGGATTATCCTACCCAACATCAATGGCTTTTCTCAAAGAGGAAACGAATTTTGAGACGGATTTGAATTTCTTTTTAGCGATCAAATCTACAATGGCGGAACCAACGATCACTCCATCCGCAATCTTGGCTACCTCGGATGCCTGTGAAGGCTTCGAAATCCCGAAACCCACCGCAACCGGCAGCTTCGAATATCTTCTTATCCGTGAGACTAAATTCTTCAGGTCTTCCGCCAGCTTTTCGCGCTTGCCGGTTATCCCGGTTGACGAAATCAGATAAATGAAGCCGGAGGCCTTCTCAGCGATCAATTTTATTCTTTTATCAGTACTAGTTGGCGCTACCAGAAAAATAGTATCGACAGGCGGCTTTGGACTTTGGACTTTGGACTCCTCCGGCGGCAGATCCGGAACGATCACCCCGTCCACTCCCACTCTTCCAGCCTGCTCATAGAAGTTTTCCAGTCCATATTTAAGAATAAGATTATAGGAAAGCATGAAACAGATCGGTATGTTCGTTTTCTTGCGAACTCTCGAGACTAATTTGAAAACATCCGAAAGAGAAACATTCTTTTTCAACGCCCGCAGATGAGAAGCCTGAATGACCGGTCCATCCGCTAAGGGATCGGAAAATGGAATCCCCAACTCAATCACATCTGATCCAGATTTCTCAAGGTCATAGATCAACTTTTCGGTGACAGAAAGACTCGGATCACCGGCGGTTATAAATGTTATTAAAGCTTTTCGTTTAGAGAATGTCTCTGACAACCTCGACATCTTTATCTCCTCTTCCGGAAAGACAGACAATGACCGAGTGGGTTTTATCTAGTTTTGGAGCTAGTTTCTTCAAATAAGCTATTGCATGCGCTGACTCCAGAGCGGGTATGATCCCTTCGCATTTTGAAAGGAGCTTAAATCCCTGCAAGGCTTCTTTATCATTGATGGTTACATACTCCACTCTTCCAATATCTTTAAGGTAACTATGTTCCGGACCGACCCCGGAATAATCCAGTCCAGCTGAAATGGAATGGGTAGTCATGATCTGGCCGGTCTTTGTTTGCAACAGATAACCCAAGGAGCCGTGAAGCACTCCCGCTGATCCTTTGACCAGGGAAGCTGCTCCGGCCGCTTCTATCCCGACCATTTTAACCTCTGGATCTTCCAAAAAGGGATAGAACAATCCGATCGAATTGCTTCCCCCACCCACGCAGGCTACCAGATAGTCCGGCTCTTTCTTTTCAGCATCAAAATGCTGGCCTTTGGCCTCTTTACCAATCACGGATTGGAAATCCCTGACCATCATAGGATAGGGATGCGGTCCAACCACTGAGCCCAAGCAATAAAAAGTCTCGCGAGGATGCGCCATCCAATCACGCAGGGTTTCATTTATGGCATCTTTTAAGGTCTTACTTCCGGATTTGACTGTAATAACCTTGGTTCCCAGAAGCTGCATACGGAAAACGTTCAGGGCCTGGCGTTTAACATCTTCCTCCCCCATATAAACAATACACTCAATGCCGAAAAGGGCTGCCGCAGTGGCGGTTGCCACCCCGTGCTGCCCAGCACCGGTCTCAGCGATGATCCTGGTCTTGCCCATCCTTTTGGCCAGGAGCATCTGTCCAACCGTGTTGTTGATCTTATGCGCACCGGTGTGAGCAAGGTCTTCCCGTTTTAAATAGACTTTGGGTCCGCCCAACTCTTCGGTTAACCTTTCAGCAAAAAAGAGAGGGGTCGGACGGCCAGCATAATGCTCAAGATAGTATTCCAGCTCTTCTTTGAACCCAGCATCTTCCTTGGCCGCAAGATAGGCCTTAGTCAGCTCCTCCAAAGGAGGCATTAAGGTCTCGGGCACAAATCTTCCACCATATTGACCAAAATGGCCTGTTTTATCAGGAAGTTCTGAAAATTTAGGGAGTGCCATAGTGAGGTTATTATATTCTATTCTAAGAGGGGCTTCAAGTTATAAAGAGATCATGACCAAATTTCGTGCTCAGCCAGCTGTCCCCCGAGCTTTCTTAAGTTTTCCGCTATCTTCCAAGTATTATAGGGTCGCTTAAGCCTGTTCGGGTGAAACAACTTTTGCAAGTATTTTCCTAAAGCAGTCTGCTTAAGCTCAGCTGGCATATTGCTGCGCTTGATAAGCTCTTCAGAGTTTAAAGAACCAAGGTCATTCAATTTTCTATAATAATACTCAATGACCCTGGTACTGCCAAAAAAGTGGATCCTTTCACGAATGTTTTGCCAATAGTTTTCCACATCGTAGGCAATCCCTTCTTCTCCGGTTAGGACAGTAAAACAGGTTACTCCTAGGCCATAAACATCAAGGCGGACATCCTCGGTTTCGGGTACCCGCACTATAAGCTCCGGGGGGAAATATCCAAACGTCCCAAGATCGGTTCTGGCCTTGGCTGCATTCAGCCAGTTTGCGCTTCCAAAATCAAGCAGGGTCAACAGACCCTCTTTTCCGTTATATATCGCATTAGCCGGTTTGACATCTCTATGCACCACATTTTTATCATGCAGGCCGGCCAGACGCTCTGCCAGGGCTGGCAAAACCCTAGTGGCTAAAAAAGCTACCTTCTTTCTTTCAGGCAGCCTTTCTTTCCACCTTCTTAGAGTTAAATCAACCAGGTTCTCTCCCCATATCTTTGGCATAACAAAAAAGGGAGCCTCTCTTCTTACGAATACATCTTTAAGGCTCTGCTCATCATACCCCCAATAATTGACCCTGACCTTCCCCTGTCCGATCACTTTCGGAATTCCTTCCAGCCCTGATAATTTTCTAAGCGTATTCCTTTCAAAAATCAAGGAGCTGTCTTCCGACACATCGGATGAAACTTTTAGAAAAACCTCTTCTGCTCCATCTATCTCCCTATTCCGCGGCGGGACGAGATAACCCGGAAAAATAGCCATGACAGTATCTTCCATCCTTTTCGACAGATCCACAGCAATTCTTCTTTTATCCCGCATATGCCCAACTACTTTCAGAGGAATGGGTGTTTTCCTCCTCTTTGTCCTCGCCAATATTTTTGGCCCGCTGATCGAAAATTCTATTGCCATAATACTCCCTATAAATTATCGCCATAAATCTAGAATATTTCAGTGAATTTCAAAATTGTTAGAAGAAGTTAGGGCAGCAAAACGTATCGGGCTTTCTTGGTGCGGGGATTCTTTCTAATTTGTGCTTTTATTCGATAGGCTTTCCAAATGTTTTGAGGGGTTATGACTTCTTCTGGCGAACCCTCAGCGATCAATTCTCCATTTTTCAATAAGATCAGCCTGGAGCAATAGCGCAAGGCCAAATTCAAATCATGGAAGGTAGCCACGACAGAGCGATGTGCTCTAAGTTTACGAAGGAGTTTGCAGATCTTTATCTGAAAACGGATATCCAGATGGGAGGTCGGCTCGTCCAGAAGCAAAACTTTGGGTTCTTGGGCCAGGGCACGCGCAATGGCCACTCTTTGGAATTCACCTCCAGAAAGCTCGGTCACCGGCCGCTCTTTAAGGTTTTCGATCTTAAGTTCCTCAATAGCCCATTTTACAGCTTCATGGTCATCTTGGCCTTCAAAAGAAAAACGTTCAAAGTAAGGTGTGCGCCCCAGCATAACCAGATCTTCTACTGTAAATCCTTCCACCGGCTCCATAAGTTGAGGAACAAAGGCAACTCTTCGAGCAATTTCTCTTCGGTCAAGATGTTCGACGCGGTGCTGGCTGACAATAATTGACCCTTGCTCTATTTTTAATAGACCGATAATGGCTCGAAGCAAAGTTGTCTTTCCCGATCCATTCGGCCCAACTATTCCTACAAACTCCCCGTCATAAACAGAGAAGGATGCGCCCTTAATAACCGGTTTTTTAGGATCATAGCCGCAGACCAACTGGTCGATCTTTAAAACGCTCATTTACCTTCAAGCCTCCGGCGCCTTAAAAGATAGAGGAAGAATGGCGCTCCCACCAAAGCCATGATAATTCCAATCGGAATTTCAATAGGAGACAAAACGGTTCTGGCCATGGTATCCGCTACAATCATTAAAAGCATTCCAGAAAGAGCCGATACCGGAATAAGCAGGCGATGGTTGGGTCCAATGATCAATCTTATCCAGTGGGGGACAATCAGTCCCACAAATCCGATCAGCCCTGAAACTGAAACTGCGGCTGCGGTCATAAGAGAAGCGGTTCCAATCAGAATTAACCTGGTATTTTCAACATCCACCCCTAAAGTAGTAGCCATTTCTTCTCCTAACAGCAAAGCATTCAATTCTTTGGAAAAGAAATAGGCAACCCCTGCGCCGATCATGGCATAGGGAGTGACAGTTAAAACATTTGACCAGCTTGCAGAAGACAAACTTCCCAGCAGCCAAAAATAAATGGATTGTAAACTTCCGGAAATAATGATGATCAATGCCAGAATGGCAGCGCAAAAAGCAGAGAGCGCCACCCCGGCCAGGATCAATGTTTCGGGAGCAGTCCTCCCAGCCACCTGGGCTACCTTGTACACGATAAGGACCGCTATCAATGCAAAGATAAAAGCCACGGCTGGAATAGAACTCATGCCAAAGACAACAAACTGAGCACCTAAAACAATTGAGATTGCGGCTCCTACTGCCCCACCAGCCGAGATCCCAAGAATATATGGATCGGCAAGCGGGTTTCTGAGGATTCCTTGAAGGATCACACCCGAGATGGAAAGCAAAAGTCCGATCAGCGCCGCCAGGATTACTCTGGGAAGCCGTATCTGCCACAATATTTCACTTTGCCAAAGGTCTCCTGGAGAGATAAAGACCGAACCCAAAAGCAATGAGAGAACCATGGCAATTAGCAAGAAGATCGCTAAAAGCACTAATGCGACACCTTCTTCTTTCTTATTGAGTTTTCTTTTCATGAATAAAGCCTGCTATCTCCTCAATTGCTTCCACCACTCGCGGACCTGGTCTGGACAAAACATCAGCATCTATAAACAGGATTCGACCGTTCCTAATCGCTTCTAAGCTCTGCCAGCGGCGGTCTGCTTCAATTTCTTTTCTTTCCACCACTCCCTCTGGAATGATTATATGATCCGGATTATCGTCAAGCAAGTTCTCAAAACTGTACTGCGGATAGGCAGCCTTGGCTTTCCCAGCAATGTTTTCTGCTCCAGCATACCTCAAGACATCGTCAATAAAGTTCCCTCCGCCAACCACGATCAGGGGTTTGTATCCCACAATTATTAAGACTTTCTCTGGAGGAAGCTCCCTGACTTTCGCTTCAACCGAAAGAATCCTTTTCTTCATTTCCCCAACAACTTCTTCTGCCTTTTCCTTGGTCCCGGTTACCTCACCCAATTCCACCATTGCCCCCATAACTCCGATAACCGTTTCTGGATTTATAGTATAAACCGGCAGTCCAAAATCTTTAAACTTCTTGATGTCCCGCTTCTGGGCGCCCTCAAGCATAACGAGCAAATCCGGCTTAAGAGAGACAACCTTCTCCAGGTTCAAGAAAAAACCGCCGATCTTCTCTTTCTTGAGGGCTTCTGGAGGATAATCACAATTAGTGGTTACTCCTACTATTCGATCTTCCAAGTCCAAAGCAAAAAGCATTTCGGTGATCGAGGGCATGCTGGAGACTATGCGCTGTGGGGTATCGGCATACGCTCCCGCTGCCAGCAGGATTATTAAAATTGCTAGCGCAAGCTTTTTAATATTATGTCACCCTCCTTGAATCCCGAAACTTCCCCCAGATAGGGACACTTCATCTTCAGCAGGAAATAGATATTCTTCTTTTCCTGATCCAAAGTCTCGAAATTCCCCTGCCCTTTGGCGATCACCATATCTGCTTTTTTGTATAACTTTTTAAATTCACTTGAGCCAGCTGATACCGTGGTCCCGGCATGGTCAGACCCGCTCGGAATTACTTTTACGACTTTATCCAGTCCAACCATCTTGGCATCTGCCATGAGAACGTCATTCAGGACAGGCTTGCTTTTAACCACAAAGACCACTTCGGTTCGTTTGACCAGCTCTTCCACTAAAACTTTATCAAAAACAATTTCACCGGCGTTATCCCCGATGTAAAGCAAGAGTTTGGCTTTTTTCAGATCCCGCTTAAAGCGCTTATAGTCCGAAGCTGCAAACTTCTTCCCAAGCACATCCTTTACGGTATGCTTGATATCAAACTCCGCCAGAGCCCCGTAGTCAATAATATTGCCGGCAATGGCCAGGCGGATCGCCATAAATAATGGGTCAGAAGCTCTTTTCACCAATCTCTTTAAATAAGGATAAAGTCTCAAGGCTTCCCGATTATTCTGCCTCTTGGGCTCTTTATAGAGGTCTATAATTCCGGTTATGCGCTGGATCTCATCATGCGCAAACTTGGTAGCCTCGGGTGGGGTCATGCGGTTGAGATCCATTTTAGAGAGCTTTTTTACCACTGCCGCCAGTACCTTCCGCTGTTTTTGCTCGTTTTTTTCGATGCGCCGTAGGATCTCAATCGTTTGCCGGATTATGCAGCTGACACATTCCAGAAAGGCTTTCATGGGCAATTATTCGATTCCAAAGGATTTAAGCGTTTCCCTCGAGGCCAAGATCCTGCGGGGCTTATTCTCTCCCTCCGGCGCGGTAACAATTCCAGCAGATTCCATTTCATCCATAAGGCGCGCGGCGCGGTTATAGCCGATCCGGAATTTTCGCTGGATATAAGAAGTGGAAGCCTGCCCGCTTTCCACAATTAACGCGGCAACCTCTCCAAACAGGCTGTCTCTTCCCCCTTCTCCTTCCCCTTCGCCTTTGCCTAGCTCAATGGCCTTAATCCCAACAATCTCTTCCAGATACTCTGGTTCAGCCTGTTCTTTAACATGTTTGATTATGCGCTCAGTTTCCTTGTCCGTAACAAAAGAACCTTGAACACGAGTAGGCTTCATCGCTCCGATCGGATTATAAAGCATATCTCCCCTTCCAAGGAGTTTCTCCGCTCCAGACATATCTAAAATTACCCGAGAGTCAACCTGAGTGGCAACTGCAAATGCGATCCTTGAAGGAATATTGGCTTTTATTAATCCGGTAATAACATCCACTGAAGGACGCTGCGTGGCAATTACAAGGTGGATCCCGGTGGCTCTTGCCATTTGAGCAATACGGCAAATGGTGGTTTCTACCTCGGTTGCCGCAACCATCATCAGATCTGCCAGCTCGTCTACGATCACTACAATGCGCGGAATACTTTCTTCTTCACCAACCTTGCGGTTATAAGCCTGGATATTTCGCGTTCCCGAGTCATGAAAGAGCCGATACCT
>JAZFXQ010000037.1:0-4114 GCA_036448795.1 Candidatus Margulisiibacteriota bacterium
TCCAATGCCTTAAGCGTCGCTCCTTCCTTTCCAATAATCCTCCCCATGTCCTCCCCTTTAATGTCAAGCTGAACACCTTCCTCGTCCTTTTGGCCCTCAACAACTGCAAGAAAAGCCATTTTGTCCAGGATCTCCTGCAACACCTGCTTTGCGTCCTCCTCCACCGATTCCCGCAACACAACTTCGACTTCGGCCTCCTCGCCGCCAATTACACCCAACATCCCCACCTTCCCCTCAGAGATAATCACGACTTTTGACTTGTCTTTTTCCCCGCCCAAAACAGCTAAAGCAGCACTCACAGCTTCGTCCACGGTTTTGCCTTTCATTCGCATCCTTTTCATTTTTTAGCCCCCTTCTTCCTTGTTGGGTGTCCGGGTTTCTTCATAATGAAATACTGTTGAGCCGCACCCACAGCATTAGAAACCAACCAGTAAAGCTGAACGCCCGCTGGAAAATTCCAACATATAAAAACGATAAAGGCCGGCATAAACATAGTCATCATCTGGGCCTGCTGTGTACCACCACCCGGCATGCTCTTTTGCATTAAAAAAGTTGTTATCCCGATTAGTAGCGCAAGTAGCGAAATCTGCCCAAAGGGTTGAGGGAGCCGGCTTGGTTTTGCCAAACTTGAGGTGCTCTTCCAGGCGCTTATTATCCGGCCTGTATCCTCTTCACCAAGCCCTTTAACGGTTCCTGAGAGCTCGGTCATTAATCGTTCCTTCTCCTCATCGTCAGCCTTCTTTATTGATCGCAGGACATCGTTGAGCTTTCCTTCTTTTACAGGAAGGACAAGATTCCAAACATATCTATTTTCGCCAGCTTTCTGACTAGCTTTCTTGTCCAAAATTATCACCTTAGACTCTTCGAGGCGCTTAGCCAAATCCTCCGAATGAAAAGCATGTGCAGCAACGCGCTCGCCAATCCAAAGAAATCTGGTGTTGTTAGATGGATCTGAAGCTATCTCCATAAACGCCGTGCTCTGGAAGGCCCAAAACAAAGCCAAGAAAAATGGGATTTTTAAGAGAACAGGCAGGCAACCCCCGATGGGGTTAACCCCCTCAGACCGATAAAGATCCATGGTGGCTTTTTGTAACTCCTGGGGTTTGTCTTTATGCTTTTTCTGGACCTCCTGAAGCTTTGGTTGCAGCCGTTGCATCGCCGACATAGACTTGACTGAAGAGAGGGTGAGGGGATAAAGAGCCAGGTTGACCGCGATGGTCAGCCAGATAATCCCCCAACCATATCCGCCAAAAATTGCAAAAAACCTTAGCGCATCAACCATAATATTAGATAAAAACTCCATTAAAGCTACTCCTTTACTTATTCAAACAAAATGTTTCACATGAAACATACATACAGCCACATTTTTTGGCATAAAAATGCAAAAAACATAATAAACCTAAGGAACGGGATCATATCCGCCCGGAAACCAATGATTGCAACGAATTAGGCGTTTTAACGCCAAAAAAGTGCCATTTACTAAGCCGTGTCTCTCGAGTGCCTCCTCCGCATAATAGGAACAAGACGGATAAAAACGACAAGTGTATGGCAAAAACGAAAATTTTCGGTATAAAAACAGCAAAAATCTAACAAATTTTAAGATCATTGAGGCAGGCCTTTAATTCAAATATTAATTCCGCAAATCCCTTTGTCAGGGCAGGGGTTCGCGGATAAATCACCATATCAATGTTTTTCCTAAAATCTGGCGTTAATTTGCCAAAAATTTCAAAAAACACCCTACGCATCCGATTTCTCCTTGGCGCACTCCCAAGGCTCTTGGGCACAACTACCGTCAGGCGGGAAAAAGACAGAGAATTATCCCTAGCTGCTAAACTGAGTAGGGGACTCTTGCTTTCGTATTGTTTTTCCCTTACAACCTCTTTGATTTCGCGCTCGTTCGCTAAGCGCTCCCTTTTAGGGAGCAAGTATCTTTCTCCCCTTCCGCCTTCTGTTTCTTAATACCTTACGGCCGCCCTTGGACCTCCTCCTTGCCCTGAAACCATGCTTTCTTTTCCTTCGCCGACCATGCGGCTGAAACGTCCGTTTTACCATTTTATAAATCCCTTCTTTCTCGGCCTCAAAACCCACATCATTATAGCTACAAATGGAATAACTGTCAACCTAAAAAAGTAGCGACGCTAAAAATGTTAAAAACGCACCCTTTCTCATTTAGATCCGTCACATAAAAGATACGAGCAACATCCAAGAGGAAAACTCGAAAAAACGCTTGCAATCAGTCTGGCCGATTGCTATAATATTTAATGTTGGGGTATGGGCTTATATTCACAAAAAGCAAAATCGGTTTATCCACAGTATGAGGCCCCTGTGGACATCCTGTGAATAAGTCAGGTTTTTGGCTCTCTTTCAGGTTTAATCATTGCTAATTATTAATGAATATTGGCAATCTATAAATGAATGGGCTTGTGGATAAGTGAGAAATGAATTCTAAATATGATCTGAATTCTGTTTGGAATAATGTAATACCAAATCTTGAAAAGAGTTTAAACAAACCGATTTACGAAGCCATGATCTCCTCAACCAAGCCCCTTTCCCTGGCTGAGAATGTCTTCGAAATCGCTGTTCCAAATGAAATTGTTAAAGACTGGCTATCAAAACACTGTGTTACACTTCTAGAGCAGGAGCTTCGCTCCCATTGCCCGGAAATTACAAAAGTTAATTTCGTTGTCGGTCCAGAAGAGCTCTTTTCAACCCCCTTGCTTGAGAAAGCCTCTTTCTCCCCAGAAAAAGCATCCGCCCCACGCACGCCGTTTCTAAACCCGCGCTACACCTTTGACACCTTTGTGGTTGGCCATGGAAATCGCTTCGCCCATGCCGCCGCCTTAGCAGTTGCAGAGGCTCTGGCAAAGGCTTACAATCCGCTTTTTCTTTACGGGGGGGTAGGGCTTGGGAAAACCCATCTCATGCAAGCCATCGGGCACCACGTCTCTGCCACCAACGCCCCTGCAAAAATCTTGTATATCACCTCAGAAACTTTTACAAATGATTTAATCGACGCTATTCGAAATGACAAAACCCTCGCCTTCAGGAACAAGTATCGCACTATCGATCTTTTGCTGGTTGACGATGTTCAGTTTTTAGCGGGCAAAGAAAGAACCCAAGAAGAATTCTTTCACACCTTCAACGCTCTCCATGAGGCCGGCAAACAGATCGTGGTTAGCTCCGACCGTCCACCCAAAGAAATCCCAACCCTTGAAGAAAGATTGCGTTCACGCTTTGAATGGGGTCTTACTGCAGACGTCCAGGCCCCGGATTATGAAACCCGCATCGCAATTCTCCAGAAAAAAGCAGCGCTCAGCGAGCTCTCTGTTTCAGACGAGATTCTCTCCTACATTGCAAGCAAAATCCTTTCAAACATTAGAGAGCTTGAGGGGGCTCTTATCCGAGTGGTGGCCTTTGCCTCGCTTACCTCGAGTGAAATCACCATTCCCCTCATTGACCAGGCTTTAAAGGACATCCTCAAACCGAAGAAAGACAGATCCAATCTTTCCATCGATTTAATCAAAAAAGTTGCCGCAGAATATTACAGCATAAAAATCGACGACATGTCCGCAAAGATTAGAACCAAAGAAATCGTCATTGCCAGACAAGTGGCCATGTTTTTGGCGCGCGAATTAACCGGAACGTCTCTTCCAAAAATCGGAGAGGGTTTTGGCGGAAGGGACCACACCACGGTCCTCCACGCTTACGGGAAAATTAAGGCCTCTAGTAAAACCGACCTCGGCGTACAAGAGGCCATAAAAACCATTTCTCAGAAACTAAAAAGTTATGCACCCTAAGCTGTGGAAAGAGTTTTGGATAGAACCTTGCTCACACACTCCGCAACTCCCCTGTGGAAAAGAATACAAAAAAATCCCGTTAAAGATGATAAAAAAGAGAATTACTAACATTTCCACTCCCTCTACTATTACTATTAAATATATATTATAATAGAAGTAAAAGAGAGAGCGGTTAATAACTGAAAAGGGGGAGGAAATATGGAATTTGTTTGTGAAAAGAAGGATTTGCAAAGTGGTGTTTCAGCGGTAGAGAAGATCGTAACTACTCGAAGCACGCTTCCTATTATTGGAAATATTCTATTCGAAGCCGGCAAAAA
>JAZFXQ010000038.1:0-2568 GCA_036448795.1 Candidatus Margulisiibacteriota bacterium
AGATATTGTTTTTGTAGCCATGACCGAATATTATCCAGGCCTTAATGCCTTGACCGCTTTTCCGGAAAAAGAGATCCCTAACACAGTCGGAGAGATCGTTTCCAAGGCGGGCTTGAAGCAGCTACGCCTGGCAGGACCGGAAAAATACGCGCATGTCACAGGCTGGTTCTCCGGAAGAAGAACCGCACCCTTCCCTGGCGAAGATCGTCATCTTGCCCAGGATCTAAAATTAAAAGAAAGGACTGAGGGAGGTAAGCGTTATGACCTGGTTCCAGAGATGACCGCTTATCTTGAGACAGATTATGCCCTCAAGGCGATTGAATCGGGAAAATATTCTCTGATCGTCCATAATTTCCAAAACGGAGATATGGTAGGCCACACCGGTAACCTCGAAGCTGCTACAGCTGCAATCGGCCATATCTCAAAATGTCTTGAAAAGCTTGTCCCCGCCTTCACAAAGAAAGGTGGAATATTCATCGTTACCGCAGACCATGGAAACTCAGATGAGATGGAACTTAAAAAAGGCTCCAAAATGGTCGTCAGCACTCAGCATTCCCTTCATCCAGTTCCTTTTTGGGTTCTTGGAAAAGATGTAAAGTTAAAAAAGAAAGGGATTGTTCCGGATGTGGGAGTAACTGTTCTGGATCTGATGGGCCTCAAGAAGCCGAAGGATATGACCGCGAATTCGTTATTATAGCCAAACGCGCCTCTTTGTCTTTTCTTCTATCTCTTTAACCGGATAGATCTCATCCGTGATCTCGTCCGGCTCAAACCAGAGCTTTATTTCTTTCTCTGCATCCGGCTCATTGGCCGAGCAATGCAAAACATTCTCAAATAAGCCGGCGGTCGTCAACCTGCCATATTGGCCCCTAATGCTGGTAGGTTCAGCCTCCTCGGGATTGGTCGTTCCTGCCAGCTCTCTGACCTTTGAAATGGCATTTGCCCCGCCATACACAAGCACCAGCACCCTGCGGTACTGTTTGCCGTGAAGTTCGCCGCGGATATATTTGATAACTTCATCAAAAAATGGCTTATCTTTTAGATGCGCGTAGTGTTCCTCAGCCAGTTCCTTTGAAACCTCAACTACTTTGGCAGCGACAATGCGCAATTTGGTTTCAGACAACCTGGTCAGGATGTTACCGGTCAATGATTTCTTGAGGCCATCGGGCTTGATTACGACCAGAGTTTGTTGCATTTCCTACTCCCTAATTCTCCGAAGCACGAAGTGCGTAGGAGAATGGAGGTGATCGGGATCGAACCGACGACCTCAGCGTTGCGAACGCTGCGCTCTCCCAACTGAGCTACACCCCCGCAAAATTTACTTATCCTGAAGAACAGCGATCCCAGGGAGAACTTTGCCTTCAAGGAATTCCAGCGAGGCTCCGCCGCCGGTGGAGATGTGGGACATCTTGTCAGCCAGGCCGGCTTTCTTAACCGCGGAGGCTGAATCCCCACCACCAATGATAGAGATAGCGCCATTTTCCGTTTCTTTGGCAACCGCCTTGGCAACCTCAAGCGTGCCCTTGGCGAATTTCTCCATCTCAAAAACGCCCATGGGGCCGTTCCAAACAATGGTCTTGGCTCCATCCAAAGCGTGGGTGAATTTTTTGACCGTGTCCGGGCCAATATCCATACCCCGCCAGCCTTCGGGAATGGTGGTCCGTGGAACCACCTCAGTGTTCGCATCTTCGGCGAACCTATCTGCAACCACATGATCGATCGGAAGCAAAAACGGCACCTCTTTATCAATAGCTGCTTTCAATATCTCCTTAGCTTCATCGATCAAGTCATCTTCTACAAGAGATTTCCCAACTTCGATCCCCCGTGCCTTGAAAAAAGTGTAGGCCATTCCGCCGCCAACAATCAGGGTATCAACTTTGTCCAATAGACTCTTGAGAACCTCTAATTTTCCGGAGATTTTTGCTCCTCCAATAATCGCCACAAACGGCCTTTTTGGCTCGGTAAGCGCTTCACCGAGAAATTTCAGCTCTTTCTCAATAAGAAAACCAGCGTAAGCCGGCAGATAGTGCGCAATCCCTTCGGTTGAAGCATGGGCGCGATGGACCGTGCCAAAAGCATCTGAAACATAAATATCGGCCAGGGAAGCTAATTCCTTGGCAAAGTTAGGATCGTTCTTGGTCTCTTCTTTATGAAAGCGGAGATTTTCAAGGAGCAAGAGCTCGCCATCTTTGAGCTCAGAAATAGCCTTTTTCACCTCAGGACCAATACAGTCAGAAGTCATTTTGACCGGCTTGTTCAAAAGCTCAGATAACCTCTTCTGAACCGGGGCCAGGCTTAATTCCTTTTTGACCTCCCCTTTCGGACGACCAAGATGTGAAGCAAGGATCAGCTTTGCCCCTTTTTCCATTAAGTATTTTATGGTGGGAAGCGAGGCCTTGATCCTTTTATCCGAGGTTATGTTCTGTTTTTCATCCAGAGGAACATTAAAATCACAGCGGACAAAAACTCTTTTACCCTTCAGATCCTTATCCGGTATGTCCGCAACTGTTTTCTTGGCCAAGAAAATTTCTCCTTAGAGCTTTGAACCCATCAATTTTGCCAGATCGT
>JAZFXQ010000039.1:0-3486 GCA_036448795.1 Candidatus Margulisiibacteriota bacterium
GGGTCTCCAAGCAGGGCCGGGTTGTTTTTGGTTCTGCGGGAAAGGATGCGCATGATGCGGTCGATCTCTTTCTGGCGGTCAATGTCCGGATCAAGTTTTCCTTCGCGGGCCATAGCGGTTAGATCTCGGCCAAAAGTGGCCAGGGCCGGTTTGGCTTTGCGAGGGGGGGCGCCGATCCCCAGGCCGGGGAAACCGAACATGGCTTCCGGTCTTTCAAATTCTTCGGGGGGCATTTCAGGGAATTCTTCTTCGGGCGGGCCGGCTTCGGCGCCCAGGGCTTTTTCAGCTTCGGAAATGATCTCTTTGGCTACCTTGTCAAAGGTTATTTTTCGCTTGTGCAGGGCCTGGGCAGACAGGCTTTCTCCTTCACGGATGATCCCCAAAAGAATGTGTTCCGGTCCGACATAGTTGAAGCCCAGTTCGCGCGCGGCGTTGTAGGCCAGTTCCAGCGTCTTTTTGGCGCGAGGGGAAAGAACGATCTTTTCGGGGGAGCCTTCACCGCGTCCGATCAGGGATTCCAGATCTGAAAAGAGGTTAACCGGATCGACCCCTAAGGATTGTAATACTTTGAGGGCTAAGCCTTCTTCCTTGATCAAGGCCAGCAAGAGATGTTCAGTTCGGACATGGTCATGTCCGAGCCGTTTTGTTTCCTCAGAGGCCAGCTGCAGAACCTTCTGGGCTGCATCTGAGAAATAATCATAGATACGTTCTGAGGGCCGACGCTTAAAAAGAGAGGCAAAGATATCTGGAAACTCAAAAAATCCCGGAAAACCGAGTTCTTCAAATCCAGCCCCTCCCGGCAGCATACCTTCTTCTGCCGCGCACTGGTTGCAGAGGTGGCGGGTGATCTTTTTCCCGTTGATGATCTTGGTGATATGAACCGAGGCCGGTCGGACCTTACATTTTTGACAGCGCATTATTTCTCCTCACTTATGATTTGTTTCTTGTTTATTCTAGCATTTTATCGAGCATTCTTTCAACTCAAAAACCGGGGTCGAAAAGCTTATCAGGCAGTCCGGTGTTGATCTTAAAATTATCCCCTTTGAGACGGATGCCCATTCCCACCAAGGTATTGTCCCTGAGTTCAATGGCGGTTCGGCCATAGAAGCCGACCGGCACCCAGAGACCCTCGATCTTTCGGTAATTGATCTTAATTCCTCCGGAAAGGTTTTTGTTTGCAAGGGTCAGGTCAAGTTTGCGGAGAAGATATTCTTTGGGATCAATGTGAAAAATGACCCTGGTCACATTCTTCATGACCCCGGGCTTGGGAATCCCTTCGATCATGATTTCCCTTTTATCATCTCTGAGCACTTTGAGCGAAAAGTTGTGAGGGATCAGGCCGGCGTGAAAACCCGGGCTGAAATCCAGGGAATTGATGAGCCTGACGTAAAATCTTTTCCCCTTTTCGTCTATTTTGCGGATCCTATTTCCCCTGGCAAAATAGGTGACCTTGTTAAGGGTCGCTTTGATCTTATCCGGGGACTTATAATAAGCTTTGCCTTCCAAGCGCTGCAGTCCGGAGCAGCCAAAAAGGAACAGGATATAATCCAGCTTTAGATCCATGCTGGCATCTTTGATCTTTAAAAAGTTTTGATTTACTTTTTCTATGATAGCCGAAGCAGATCTTTGGGGGGCAGGCGCTCTAGCCTCGGTCTGAAAGAGCAGTAAGCCAAAAACAGTTATCAGTATTGGGAGAGCGCAGCTAAGTTTTTTTAGTTTCCGCATCGTAGAGCTTGATCAAGCTGGCCGTGACTGAGCCGCATTTTGCGGATCCGATCTTTTTGTTCCAGATCCGGGTGATGGGGACAATTCCCGGACCGCTAAAAGTGATAAAGCATTCATCCGCGGTGTAAAGCTCTTTGGGGCTGATGGCTTTTTCGGCCACCCTGAAGGCCGACTGCTTTGCCAGCTTAATAATCAGGTTTCGGGTCAGCCCGGCCAGGATAGGGGCATCTTTGGGAGGGGTATAGATCGTTCCATGCTTTACAATAAAGATATTGCTAACGGTCCCCTCCAGGACATTTCCCCTTTCGTCCAGCATAAAGGCCTCATCCGCGCCAGCTTTCTTGGCTTCCATCTTTGCCAGAATATTGTTTAAATAACAAAGTGATTTTATTTTTGAAGATGGGACATCCGGTCTGACAATACTGCTGATGATCGTTTTCCAGCCTTTGGTGAAAATGGTTTTTGGGTAAGGTTTTAGCTCTTCAACCAAAATAATTATGCTTGGCTTTCCAACCGCATTGGATGGATCCAAGCCGTGCCTCTTTGCTTCTCCGCGAGTTACCATGATCTTAATGTAAGATTCTTTAAACTTGTTAGCGGCAATCGTTCTCAGAACTGCCAGCTTTAGTTGAGTAACAGCAAGGGGAGGGTGGATCCGGAGAGTTTTTAATCCGCGCAGCAGTCTTTTTAGATGCTCCTCAAGCTGAAAGGGTTTTCCCCCATAAGTTCTAAGCGATTCAAAGACCCCGTCGCCGTAGGAGAGGCCCCTATCCAGGACAGAGATCTTCGCCTCCTGCAGAGGAACAATTTTTCCGTTGAGATAGACTTTGGTATTTTTCATTTGCATAGATTATAGCACATTTGGGAGGCCGCGAAGTGCGGAAAAAGAAAAGGCCCTCAAAAAATGAGGGCCTTTTGTCTATGAGAAATAAGGATCTTGTTAGATCTTGTATCCTACAGCAAGTGCGATTTGTCCGCTGGTATGATCATTTCCACCACCTGATTTGTCGGTTATAGCTTGGCTTGTATATTCAACCAAGACTGCTCCCTGTTCAGACCATGCAATAGCAGTTCCAACAGTTAAATCAATTTGTGTGGATACTTCATTACCTTCAGAGGAATCTGCGCGGTAAGCAACTCCAGCATAAGGAACAAATGGAATGATTATTTTGCTGCACCCGACTCCGACCGCTATCTGTGAACCGGTAGCGTCTGACACAATGTCTGGTAAGCCAGTGACAGCTGGCATCTTTATTGTCGTTTTGACTGATGCAGATTTATATTGCCCGGCAACAGCTACAGAGACCGGCAGAGCCTCTCCCTCTCGTAAAATAGCGTATTTTACTGAGAGCCCGTAACCAGAACCAGTGACATCCACATCAAGGGTTCCCAGAATGGGATCGACTGCCGTAATGCCAGATGAGCTTGAGGCTCCCAGATTAAGAAAAGCGTCCAGTTGATCGGTTATGCCATAGCCCACATAACCACCGTAGGTTGTCAAAGTTCCATCGCTCTGGTTTCCAAGATTCTGATCTTGGATTCCAAACCCCTCAATTACCCACCTTCCTTGACCGATGGGGTTGGCGGTGGTCAATTGCTCAGCCGAAGCAATGGAAGCCATAAAAACCACTAAAAGAAATAAAATCGATAATGTTCGCATGCTTTTCCTCCTTTTTAGTCAAACTGGGGCAAAAAATCTGTTATCTTATCACCCCCTTTTTGATAATCCTAATTTCCGTGCATATTATTATATAGAACAGG
>JAZFXQ010000040.1:0-2030 GCA_036448795.1 Candidatus Margulisiibacteriota bacterium
ATCAACTAAAGCAAGATCTGAGCCTTCGGAAAAGTTCGGAACACATTCAATAATTTTAGACATCGGTCTTTGGTCTTCGGTCTTCGGCCTCTGGTCCTTTTAAATCTCTAAGCGCTTCTTCTAAAGAGTGATTCTCCAAACTTTCTTTTTCCATCAAAACTTTGGCAATTTGCAAAAGCTTATTTTTATTCAGAATTAGTACTTTCTTGGCCCGCTTATAACATAAGTCAACAATAGACTTTACCTCGGCATCGATCTTATCCGCGGTTTCCTCGCTGTAATCCTTCATCTCCCCGATATCACGCCCCAAAAAGATCTGCCGGTCCTTTCTTCCAAAGGTCCGCGGCCCCAGTTTGCTCATGCCGAATTCGCAGATCATCCTCCTTGCCATCTCGGTCGCCTTCTGCAGATCATTTTGTGCTCCAGAGGTGATCTCGCCAAAGATCATCTCCTCTGCCACTCTTCCTCCCATCATGACCGTGATCTGTTCAAGCGCTTCGCTTTTACTGATCAAATGCCGATCCTGTACCGGAAGCTGCAGGGTATAACCAAGTGCCATTCCCCTGGGCAGAATAGAGATCTTGTGGACCGGATCCGCATCAGGAAGAACCTTGGAAAGAACAGCATGTCCAACCTCATGATGCGCAACGATCGACTTTTCTTTATCTGAAATTACCCGGCTTTTCTTCTCCGGGCCGGCGATCACCCGGTCAATGGCTTCCTCGACCTCTTCCATGGTGACCTCTTTTTTATCCGCCCGAGCCGCCAGGATCGCCGCTTCGTTAAAGACATTTTCCAGATCCGCTCCCGTGAATCCGGGGGACCTTCGCGCTATCACATTGAAATCAACATCCTTCGCCAGGGGTTTACCTTTAGCGTGGATCTTTAATATCGCTTCCCTGCCCTTGAGATCCGGCTTATCCAAAAAGATCTGCCGGTCGAACCTTCCGGGTCTAAGCAGAGCGGGATCCAGAATGTCCGGCCGATTGGTAGCGGCAATTACTATAACGTTGGTCTTCGGATCAAAACCGTCCATTTCCACTAAAAGCTGGTTCAGGGTCTGCTCCCTTTCGTCATGACCACCACCCAAACCAGCCCCCCGCTGCCGGCCCACCGCGTCGATCTCATCCATGAAAATAATGGCAGGCGGTTGTTTTTTGGCTTCCTGGAAAAGGCTGCGGACGCGAGAAGCCCCAACCCCCACAAACATTTCCACAAAGTCTGAGCCGGACATTGAAAAGAAGGGAACTCCCGCTTCTCCCGCGATCGCCCGTGCCAGCAGGGTTTTGCCGGTACCGGGCGCGCCCATCAGCAACAAGCCCTTGGGAATCTTGGCACCCAGGGCCTGGAATTTTTCCGGGAATTTTAAAAAGTCAACGATCTCCCTGAGCTCTTCCTTGGCCTCATCCACACCTGCCACATCCTCAAAGGTAACATTGACCTTTCCGACCAAGGGTTTGACCTTTGATCTGCCGAAAGCCATGGCCTGCTGGTTTGCGCCTTGCGCCTGGCGGATGAGGAGCCACCAGAGCAGACCAAAAAAAGCGATTGGTATCAGAAGCTGAATAGCCAGATTCCAGATCCAATTTGACTCGACCGGGGCTTCGACCTTGATGGAGACACCTCTTTTTCTGAGCATGGGAACTAGATTTGGATAATTGATCGCGCGGGTTTGAAAGCGGCTTTTATCCGCAAGTTCTCCTGATACTCGATCTCCAGCAATGGTAACTTCTCTAACTTTCCCCTCATCGATCAAGTCCAGAAATTGAGAAAAAGCAATTTCCTTTGTTTTAGGCTCGCTCTGAAAAAAAGGAGAGATAATGGCTACCGCAGCCAGGATAATCAGCAAATATATAAATATATTTTTCCAATTAGCTTTCATGATATTTTAATTATAACATGTTATCGTCTTATCGTCGAGGTTTCTACGCCTCCGCGGCTTTGATCTTATTCCAAAGCTCGTCCATTTGCTTGAGATTCATTTTCTTTCTCTGCAGCTTTTTTTCGATCTTTGAAAATCGCCGCATAAA
>JAZFXQ010000041.1:0-8844 GCA_036448795.1 Candidatus Margulisiibacteriota bacterium
TTTCGCGGATTTTGGACCGATAGTTGTTCCTCCGGAGGCCTACTTTGTTATGGGGGATAACCGACCGGCTTCTGCTGATAGCCGCTACTGGGGGTTTTTACCAAGAGAGAATCTGATCGGACCAGCCTTCATTCGAATTTGGCCCATCACCAAATTTAGCTTCATTCCATGAACCTCTCTTATGAACGCAGATTATGGAAAAAAGGATATAAATGCGTAGTTGGGGTGGATGAGGTTGGTCGAGGCCCATTGGCGGGGCCAGTGGTGGCGGCGGCGGTCGTTTTTCCTTCGAATGTGAAAATCAAAGGTCTTGACGATTCAAAGAAATTAACTCCTAAAAAACGTGAAGAACTTTTCTATGAGATTAAAAAGAAGGCGCTTGGAATCGGAGTCGGAAGGGTAAATCACAAACTAATTGATAAGCTAAATATTGGCCGAGCTAATCTTCTAGCCATGAAAAAAGCAGTTGAAAATCTGCCTTTTTTTCCGGACTATCTTTTGATCGATGGCGGAAGGCATAAGATCGATCTTCCTATAAAGCAAAGAGGGATCTCCGGAGGAGACGGAAAATGCGCTTCCATCGCAGCGGCTTCCATCGTCGCCAAGGTAATAAGAGACCGGATCATGCTCCGCTATCACCAAAAATATCCACGCTACAAGTTTGATCGCCATAAAGGGTATGGCACCAGGGAACACATGCGGAAGATCTCAAAGTTTGGCCCATGCCTAATCCACCGCAGATCTTTTTATCCGATCAGCCAGTTTTGTAAAAGCTAAAAATTGTCTAAATTATTTCTTTGTGGTAAAATTTAATTAGGATATATACAATATTTTTATAGAATGGAAAAATCAAAACCAAAGACATTGCTAACTTCCGTATTTAAACCCTACTGCGTTGACAATGAGTACAGTCGCAGGCTAAATCCCATGGAATTATTGCATAACCAGGTTACCCGGGAACAGGGTATCTTCAGCATCCGCATGTTTCATCCCAGCTGGGGGCTCCACATGATCGCTGCAAATATTAGTGCTCAAACCACGGTTTTGGATTTTCCAACCCTTAAAAGATTAAAAAAGGAGCTTAAAAAAGGGAATTTTGACTACGTAGGAATTTCCTTCATTATGTGCAACTTTCTCAAAGCCAAAAAAATGGCTGAGCTTGTAAGAGAACTCTCCCCCAGATCAAAGATCATTTTAGGCGGGCATGGCTCCCAGATCGAAGATTTAAAAGATTTGGCAGGGTCGGATTACATAGTCAAGGGGGAAGGGATAAGATGGTTCAGGGGTCTCTTGGGAGATCCAGTCGATGCTCCAATTAAACATCCCCTTAGTTATGCTACTTTTAGCGCCAGAATGTTAGGTTTGCCGTATCCACAGGTAGATGTCGCAATTATTCCTGGAGTAGGATGCTGGAATGCATGTAATTTTTGTTCCACCACGCATCTTTTTGGCAAAAAGCACTTGCATTTTTATGATTCCGGAAAAGAACTCTATAAAATAATGGAAGGGCTTGAAAGGAAAACAAGAAAAAATAAATTCTTTATTATGGATGAAAACTTTCTGAAGCATAAGAAAAGGTTTCTGGAACTGGCAGAGGAAGTTGAAAAGAACCAGAAAATATGGGAATTCGATGTTTTTGCTTCAGCCGAAGCTTTAACCCAGTTTGATCTGGATTGGCTGGCAAAAATTGGAGTTGCTACAGTTTGGATGGGGATTGAATCCAAGTTTGATGTTTATCCCAAAAATAGGAATATCGATTTTAAAGAACTCGCAGATGAACTTAATAAAAGGGGAATATTTACGATTTTTTCATCCATATTATTCTTGGATTGTCACGATAAAAATAATATCTATGAGGATATAGATTTCATCTTAAGTCTTAAGCCGGATATGACCCAATTTATGATTTATACTCCTATTCCCGGAACCGCTCTTTATGCAGAAAAAAAACAAAAAAATGAATTGCTGGATGTTTCCTTTGAAGACCGGCACGGGCAATACCAGCTCTGCCACAAACATCCTAATTTCAGTCAATTTGAGTCCGAAAAGATAATAGCCGATGCGTTCAAGAAGGATTTTTATTTACTTGGTCCAAGCCTTTACAGAATAATTAATAAGCGCTTTTTAAAATATTTATACACCAAAAAGCACTGTGGATCGGATCCAATTATGAAAAAAAGAATGGATTGGGCAAAGAAAAACTTATATACCGCTCTGCCGTCACTTTTTGCAATGAGATTCTTTACGCCAAATAAACAGATCAGGAAAGAAATGATGAAATTATGGAGAAATATTAGTAAAGAACTTGGAATAATACCAAAGTTAAAGTACAGTCCGTTCTATCTTATAGTTTTAATAGCTTTATGCATTGAATATCTTAAGTGTAATATTTTGAAAATTACAAGAGAGCCCAAGACATTTGTGACCAGATATAATTAAGCCCGCGCCCTTTTTGTTCTTGACAGCCTGGATGGAATATTGTAAGTTTGGGCCATCCAGAATAGGGAGCACGAAATGAAGAAAGCCTCGATCACAGCGCATCTGTTTACGATCGTTATTACACTTGCTAACGCGGTCTGTGGTATCATTGCTGGCCTTTATCTTATTAAATATGCTCTCTTGCGGAATACCCCTGGGATTTTTGCCGAGAAATATCTTACATTGGTGTGGGTGTTTGCGCTTTTGGGTGGGATCTTTGACTATTTAGACGGCAGAATAGCCCGCCTCACCGGCACATCGTCTAAATTTGGCGTGCAACTCGATTCCCTCTGTGATGCCGTTACATATGGGGTCATAGCTGCGCTTTTCATCGCGGTCCTCAATAGCTTTGGCACACATCCCTATTGGGAGAAATTTTCTTGGTTTTGTGCCATCGTCTATTTAAGCGGTGTGCTTTTGCGGCTGGCAAGGTATAATGTGGAAACCCGACCGGAAGAAAAACACCATCTAAAATTCAGAGGACTTCCTTCGCCTGCAGCAGCCGGAATGATTGCGGCGATTGGAGTACTATTTCTCGGTCTCCGAGACGGGAACATTTTATTCACAAATATATTATGGGAGATTTTTTCTAAGGGTTCCGTAATTCAATTTTCAAATTATCTTATTGCTGCTTTACCTTTTATCGGTCTTGGGCTTGCCTTTCTTATGGTTTCTAAAATACAATATTATCATCTGCATGCTTTTTTTAGATCCCTCAAGGGCAAGAAGCCCTTTGTATATTTAGCATATATACTAATCGCGTTTTTGCTAATAGCTGTATTTCGGGAAATAACATTATCTCTCTTCGGCATTTCCTTCTTTTTTTACGGCCTGATTTCCTATTTTTATGATCTGTTAACAGGGAAAAGTAAAAAGTCGGGGAAGGCTTAGGTCGACCTTATCTCGCGCCCTCACTATGAAGATCAAAGATCCTTAAAAAGATGTCGATTCTTGTAGATATAATTTACAAAAGAAAGAACCGTAAAAATAAGGGTAAGATAAAGCAGGGGGTTTAGGATGGCCCCCTTTACAAATTCTTCATTAATAATTCCTGTTGCGTGGAAATCCTTTACATAAAGATGGTGAAGCAGGACCAGGGCAAAAAAGAGAAAGGTGAAAGATTGAAATCCAGTCTTAATTTTTCCAAAAAGATCGGCTGCGATGATTCTGTCAGCCCGGGCACCCAGAATTCGGATGCCGGAGACCGCTATCTCTCGAGCCAAGATTATAGCAACTATTGAGAAGGGCATCATTCCTATGGAGACAAAGTAGGTAAAAACCATGACAGAAAAGATCTTATCGGCTATAGGATCAATAATCCTTCCAAAATCAGTGATTATTTTATATTTTCTTGCCAGATAGCCATCCAGAAGATCCATAAGGGCTATGATAATGCCCAGGGTGGCTGCAATAAGGATAGAATAGAAGTTGAAAAAAGAAGCAAAGATCAAGACCACGCCGGTCAGCAAGATCCTCAGACAAGTTATTTTATTAGGAAGATTCATTTTAGCGATTCCCCAACATAGATCACTTTGGCAGCGCTGCCACTGTAACTCCCGCCAGGACCCTTTGCCCTTTACTGACTTTTACTTCTGCCCTGCCTTGAGGCAGCCACAATTCAACCCGGGAGCCAAACACAATTCTACCAAATCTTTGGCCAATTTTCACTTCTTTCCCTACTTTTGCAAAGGTTTCGATCCTTCTTACCAGAATGCCCACTATTTGTTTGAGTATGATTTCCCCTATCTTGGTATCCAGTCTGCTTACCACCTGCTTGTTTTTTGAGGCTTCGGGGAGGAAGCCGGGTTTGGCAGGCCCTTCGAATTTTTCAATCGAAGTTACCTTTCCTGGATAAGGAACCCACTGCACATGGACATTTAAAAAATTCATGAAAATGATAATCTTGATCCAGTTGCCCTCTTCCAAAATATCTACAACCAGCCCATCTGCCGGGGAAAGGATCAGATCGCCGTGGGGAGGGGTTCGATCGGGGTTTCGCAAAAAGAAGAGGAGGAGCAAAATTCCAAAGACCAGCAGGAGCAGAAGTATATATAGCGAAATTATAAGCATGATTAGTATTCCAATTGAGACTTCAGAATTATAATGGATTCCCTGAGGGCTGTAAATCGCTTTTTGGGTCAAGTTGACAGGGGTTTACAACTGGAATATAATAACTTCTAAATGCTTCCCCGATTTACAATATTTTTGATTTTGATCGTTTTTTTTATCGGTTCCACCTCTTTTGGATTGACTCTTCAAGAAAGCGTGGAGATCGCCCTGGAAAACAACCCTGAGATCCTGGCGCAGGCTGAGAGAATTAATGCGCTTGGGAGTGAGATTGGCCAGGTCTATTCAGCCTTTTTGCCTGAGCTTAAAATCGAAGGGAGGTTTGGCAGAGAATACCAGTCTTCTATTTCCTATGAGATTTTACCTGGCCAAACTTTTGTCGTTACCCCGGATAACGCTGCCAATGTCAAAGACTATAGAGCAGTCCTCACTCAAAATCTATATACGGGCGGGAAGCTGGAGAGCAGGCTGGATATTGCCAGGGTCAGGCTTAAAATCGCAAAAGAGGAGTTAAGAAGAAAAAAGCGGGAGCTGGTTTATAGGGTGGCTCTGGCTTATTATAGTGTTTTGCGAGCCGAAAGGCTGCTTGATCTGAGCTTAGAGTCAGCGGATGTGGCAGCGGCCCACCTGGCTCAAGCCAAAGCCTATGTTGCTCTCGGGACAGCTCCTAAGGCAGATCTCCTGCGGGCTCAAGTAAAAGCGGCTGAAGTGGAACTCGGAAAAATTCAGGCTGAGAGCGAACTGGAGATAGCCAGGATCGAATTTAATGATGTTTTGGGCAGAGAGGCAGAAGAACCGCTTATTCTTAAAGACGCGAAATCCAGGGCATCTGAAGATGTTTTGCCGAGCTCAGAGGAGCTTTTATTCCCGGCCTTCGAGCATCGCCCGGAATGGAAAGTCTTAAATTTGCAAAGGGTGATCGGGGAAAGAGAAATTATTTTTGCTAGATCAGGATTTTCCCCTACCTTATCTTTGAGAGGTACTATTTCTAGGAGTTATTTGGATTACCCTCCAGGTGAACTCCAAATTGAAGAATCCACCGGAATATTAGAATCAGATACCTGGAATGTATATGGCCTGGTTTCTTGGACTATTTTTGACGGGTTAAAGACCCCCAACAAAATCAGGGAAGCGGAGGCCAATTTGGCAGAGATCAAAGCGCATGAAAGAAGGATTGAGAATCGCATTGTGGCCGATGTCAAACGAGCACGACTTTATTTCTGCGCTGCCAAACTCCGTATTAAGAGCGCACAAAAGGGGGTTGAATACGCCGGGCAAAACCTGATGCTTGCTCAGGAAAAATATCGAAAGGGTGTGCGTGGAAATATCGAGTTCATCGAAGCTCAAACTTCATTGACCAAAGCCAAAACTGATCTGCTGAATGCCGAGGCTGATTACGAACTGACCAAGGCAAAGATCAATCTGGCGGTGGGGCAAGAAGTTTTTGCGCTGTTTTAAGATATGAAATTCCGAGACCTGATAAGATTAGCTTTTGAATCTGTATTTTTATATAAATTCCGCTCTTTCCTTTCAATTCTGGGGATAACCATTGGGGTAATGGCGGTTATCTGCGGAGCTGTACTTGGCCTGGGGAGCCGTGAATCGATCATGCAGCAGATGGCTTCCTCCGGGGCAAATTTACTTTGGTTTCACAGCAAGCCAGCCGCAAGGGGTTTTCCAACCATCGAGAGTCTTATTTATAAATCGGATCTATCCATAACCAAACCAGATGTTGCATATATCAAAAAACAATGCAGCACCGTAAAGGATGTGGGCCCCTATCTTTTTGCGCCCCTCCTGCTTTGGCATGAAGGGAGATATTATACTGTCAAAGCCATAGGAATGATGTCCCCTGCTTCCACCATTAAAATCTGGAATATTAAAACCGCTCGGGGAAGATTTATTGATGATCATGATGTTAAATCAAAGGCAAGGGTATGCGTGATAGAAAAGACTTATTTTTCAAATGAGATCTTTAAAGGAAAGATCCCGGTGGGAGAACACATCTTGATGGGAGGGGAAAAATATAAAATAATAGGCACGCTAGAAAAACTGTTGACTCCCTTTGGCTATCCCGAGAGGCTTATCGCGCTTTTTCCCTCTACCTCTCTCCAGCAGACCATTGGCAGCCGGAAATACAGCAATGTAGGTGTGTCAGCCAAAAAGATCGTGGATGTCCCCCAAGCGCGCTTTCAGCTCAGACAGGCTGTTTTACAGCGTTTTGGGAATTCATTTAGATTTAACATTGGAGAATTTTCGCAGCATGTTCAGGTAGCCCTGGAGATCCTGGCCCAGCTGAACATTATCTTGATCGGACTGGGCATCATATCAATGAGCGTGGGCGGAGTGGGGATCATGAATGTAATGCTGGCCATGGTCACTGAACAGACCCGGGAGATCGGGATAGCCAAGGCCATCGGCGCCAAAAGGGGGTCGATACTCTTTTTATTTATCGCGGAATCGACCATTCTGACCCTTTTTGGCGGGGTAGCCGGGATCTTGCTGGGGATTTTGGTTTCAAAGCTTGCCACCCTAGCGCTTGAAATGCCGTTTATCGTGCCCTCCTGGGCAGTAATTTTGGGTTTTTCTCTCTCCTTAGGGGTGGGGATAATTTCCGGTTCATATCCAGCCAAACGGGCGGCGGAATTGGATCCGCTAGAAGCCCTGAGAAAGTAACGAGAAGATTCTAAAATGAAGATCATAGATTGCATAAGATTGGCGTTCGATTCTCTGCTTTTACATAGGTTTCGTTCTTTCCTTTCCGTTTTGGGCGTGACCATCGGGGTGGCGGCGGTTATCTCCGGGGTTATAGTGGGAGTGGGAAACCGCGAAACCATCATGCAGAAGCTGGCTCGCGGAGGAGCAGACGTTTTGTTTTTTTATACCAAACCCGCAGGCAGGGGTTCTCCGGCGATCGAAAGCCTTTCTTACAGACCAGATATCTCGATCACCAAAGAAGATCTTCAATATATTAAAAGGCAATGTAAAATGGTAAAGGATATATCCCCCTACCTTTTGGTGCCTCTAACCCTTCGCCATGGAGGGAAGTATCAAACCATTAAGGCTATAGGATTGATGTCCCCTAATGCCGCAAAGGAAATATGGAGGGTTGAATCTACTGGGGGAAGATTTATCTCTGACCTTGATGTGGAATCAAGAGAAAAGGTATGCATAATTGAGGAAAGTGAATTTTCGGATGAGATCTTTGGAGGAGAAATACCGCTGGGTCAGCAGGTCTTGATCGGGAAGGATAAATATAAGATCGTTGGCACCACAAAAAGATTGGTCTTTGCCTTTGGGTATCCCCGAAAGCTTGTTGCCCTTTTGCCATCCACCTCCCTGCAGGAAACGGTCGGGATTCGCAAATATTCCTGTGTAGAACTTGCGGTTAAAAAAGTTTTAGATGTGCCCCAGGCCCACCTTCAGCTTAAGCAGGCAATCTCACAGCGTTTTGGGCACCCTTCGAAATTTTATGTTTCGCAATATTCTAGTTACGTTGAGACAGCTTTAAAGATCGGAGATACACTGACCATTATTATTATCGGGATCGCCATAATATCTCTGACGGTGGGCGGGGTAGGGATCATGAACGTAATGATGACCATGGTGACCGAGCAGACCCGGGAGATCGGGATAGCCAAGGCCATTGGCGCTAAGAAGGGAGCCATACTGCTTTTATTCCTTGCCGAATCGACCATTCTGACCCTTTTTGGTGGTGTCCTGGGGATCCTGCTTGGATTAGGGGCCTCGAAGTTTGTGGCCCTACTGATCGGGATACCGTTTATGGTTCCTGCCTGGGTAATATTTCTGGGCTTTTTTCTTTCAGCAGGGGTGGGAATAATTTCTGGCTCATATCCGGCCAAGCGGGCGGCGGAATTGGATCCGGCGGTGACCCTGAGAGAATTATGATAAAACTTGAAAATATAACTAAAATTTATAGAAGCGGCTCTTTGGAAGTGGACGCCCTTCGAGGTATTAATTTTGAGATCAAAAGGGGCGAATTCGTATCAATTATCGGGCCTTCCGGTTCCGGGAAATCGACGCTGCTTCATATTCTTGGCTGTCTGGATCGCCCCACTTCCGGAAAGTACTTTTTGGAGGGGATGTCCGTGGAAAAACTTGCGGATGATGAGCTGGCTGAAATAAGGGGCCGAAAAATCGGTTTTGTTTTTCAGTTTTTCAATCTTTTCCCTCACTTCTCCGTTCTTCGCAATTTGGAGCTTCCCATGATTTTTTCGGGGATTGGCTCTCCCAAATCCAGAATGAGACTGGCCATGAAGATGCTGTATGAAGTAGGGC
>JAZFXQ010000042.1:0-7818 GCA_036448795.1 Candidatus Margulisiibacteriota bacterium
GGTCATAGCGGATGTTGACCGGGATAGCGATCTTTTTCTTGCCGTTTGCAGGAAGATTAAAGCCTGCCCGTTTTTGTGATAATAATTCGCGGTTATTTATGTATACTTTATACGAATATTTGGAAACGTCGATGGGGAGGGGGTTCGGGTTTTCAACATCAAAATAAAAACTGACCTGAATGCCCTGCAGGGTCACATTGGTTATTTCGTAATCCAGGTATTCTGCCTTGGGAGGGGAGGGCTCAAAACAGGAGCTCAAAACCAGGGCAGAGGAAATCAAAATTAAGGCGATAAGGATTTTCTTTTTCATTTTAGAGAAATATATCACACTCCCCAGTGTTTATCAATCTCTCAATTTAAATTTAAGTCGATATATGTTATAATCCGCCCATTATGAAGTATTCTATTCCCCGAGGAACCAAGGATATTTTGCCGGATGAAGCACCTCTTTGGCAGTCTATAGAAGAAGCCTGCCGCAAGGTCTTTGAGCTTTATAACTATAAGGAAATCCGCACCCCGATCTTTGAAAAAACCGAGCTTTTTACCCGGTCAATTGGAACAACCACGGATATTGTTAAAAAAGAAATGTATGAGTTTAAAGACCGCAAAGGCAGAAGTTTAACTCTTCGCCCGGAGGAAACTGCGCCGGTTGTTAGGGCTTGTTTAGAAAACAATTTAATCAGCCCAGACCAGATGACTAAACTTTATTATATTGGTCCCATGTTCCGTTACGAACGGCCTCAGGCTGGAAGACAACGCCAGTTTCATCAGGCCGGGGTCGAAGCCTTTGGAGCTTCAGACCCGCTTATCGACGCTGAGATCATTCTCATGAATGTGCAGTTATTCAATAAGATCGGATTAAAAGATCTTGAGGTCAATATTAATAGCGTGGGCTGCAAGAAATGCCGGCCAGAATTCAGGAAAGAGCTTAAGGCTTATTTTAAGAATAACATTAAAAATATGTGCAAGGATTGCCAGGAAAGATTTGAATTCAATCCGCTCCGTATCCTGGATTGTAAAGAGGCCAAATGCCAGAAGTATATTGAAGAAGCTCCGGCATCGGTTGATACCCTTTGCAGGGATTGCAAGCTTAATTTTGAAGAAGTGATCAAGATGCTCGATTATCAAAAGGCTAATTTTAAAGTTAGCAAACGTCTGGTGAGGGGGTTGGATTACTATACGAGAGTCACCTTTGAGATTGTTTCCAAGCAGCTTGGCGCACAGAATGCGGTTTCTGGTGGTGGTCGGTATGACACTTTAGTTCAAGAATTGGGTGGGAAGTCAATTCCTGCAGTGGGGTTTGCGATTGGAATGGAAAGAGTAATTGAACTTCTAAAATCCGAAATCCGAAATCCGAAATCCGAACAAGGTATTTTATTATTTATTGCAACACTCGGTGAGGAAGCAAAGAAATTGGGATTTGATCTTTTATCCAAAGCAAGAGAGAAAGGGATAGCGGCGGATATGGATTATCTGGGCAAATCCCTCAAAGCACAGATGAAGATGGCGGATCGAATCGGAGCAAAAAAGGTTTACATCATCGGCGAGGATGAACTTAAAAAGGGATGTGGTATACTTAAAGACATGAAAACCGGAGAACAAAAGGAAGTATCGTTCGATTCCCTGGGGGAGGAGCTAAAATGAGAGATTTTCGCTGTAAACAATGCAATCGACTTTTAGCAAGGGTGGGTGAGGGTAGTAAGGTGGAAATTAAGTGTCCCCGCTGCAAAACCATGAATCTCTATTCGGAAGAAGTATATATTACAATTCAGGAAGAGGATAAAGACACATGTACAGATCCAGAAGTTGCGGAGAGCTAAGAAAGAAAGATGTAGGATCTGAGGTCACGCTGGCAGGCTGGGTCCACCGCCGCCGCGATCATGGTGGTCTGATCTTTATTGATCTTCGGGATCGCTCGGGTTTAGCTCAGATCGTTTTTGGGCAAGAGAACAAAAAACTTCATACTGCTGCAGAAAAGCTGCGGGGTGAGTTCGTCCTGAGTGTAAAAGGAAAAGTGGTTGAACGCTCTCCGGAAAGAGTGAATAAGAACCTTCCCACTGGAGAAATTGAAGTAGCCGCTACTGAATTGAATATTTTAAACACCTCCAAGACCCCTCCCATAGAGGTAGCCGATCCCCGCACTGAACCGGATGAGATGGTCCGCCTGAAGTACCGCTATATTGATTTGCGCAAAGATAAGATGCGGGAAAACCTGATCTTTAGACATAAAGTTACCAAGGCCATTTCAGATTGTCTAGACAGTCAGGGCTTTTTAGAGATAGAAACGCCTTTCCTTACCAAGTCTACCCCGGAGGGAGCTCGGGATTTTCTGGTTCCGAGCCGTCTTAATCCTGGAAAATTCTATGCCCTTCCTCAGTCTCCCCAGCTCTTTAAGCAGCTTTGCATGGTGGCCGGCCTGGATAAGTATTTTCAGATCGTGCGCTGCTTCCGGGATGAGGATCTTCGGTCGGATCGACAGCCGGAATTTACCCAGGTGGATATCGAGATCTCTTTCTGCACTGAGAAAGATGTAATCGATATGGTTGAGAAGATCATGGTGCACACCATGGCGGCTTTGGAAAAAGACATTGATCTATATCGCGGCAAGCATATTCCCAAAGTATCGGTTCCTTTTCCCAAACTGAGCTGGGAAGAAGCCATGGGAAGATACGGCACGGATAAACCGGATACCCGATTTGGATTGGAATTGGTGGATCTTACAGACCTGGTGGGAGAAGTGGAATTCAAAGTTTTTAAGGATACGGTTGCCAAGGGCGGAGTGGTTAAGGGGATCAATGTTAAGGGTGGAGCAAAATTCTCCCGGGCTGAGCTGGACAAGCTGGAGGAACTTGCTAAAAAGCTGGGAGCCAAGGGGCTGGCCTGGGTAGCCATTACTCCGAGCGGCATGAAATCCCCCATTGTTAAGTTTTTCAAGATCGAGCAAATGAATAATATTGTGGATCATATGAAGGGAGAAACCGGAGATGTCTTGATCTTTGTGGCGGATAAGCCTAAGGTTGCCAACCGGGTTTTAGGCGAGATCAGACTTGAACTTGCAAAGAAGTTAGATCTGATAGATAAGAATAGTTTTCATTTTGTGTGGGTGACCGATTTTCCGCTTTTCGAATATAGTGAAACCGAAAAGAGATGGGCTTCCCATCACCATCCCTTTACTGCTCCGCATGGAACCTGGGATGATATTGAAGAGCGCTTCATGAAGGATCCAGGCACCATTAAGGCCCAGGCCTATGATTTTGTTCTGAATGGGGAAGAGATCGGGGGAGGGTCCATCCGTATCCATCGCATGGATATCCAGCAAAAGATATTCAAGATCCTGGGATTTGCAGAAGAAGAAGCTAAAAGGCGTTTCGGGTTCTTGTTGGAAGCTTTAGAATATGGAGCTCCGCCTCACGGAGGAATTGCCTTGGGGCTGGATCGTTTGGTCATGCTCCTGGCGGGAATGGAATCTATCCGGGATGTGATCGCCTTTCCAAAAACTCAATCCGCTCTTTGCCCGCTCACGGGGGCTCCTGACATTGTGGATGCGAAGCAGCTCAAGGAAATTCACATCAAGACGATCTGATTACTGCTCATATATATATTTCAGAAGGTTATTTCCCACGTCGTAGTATGAGAGATGCACTTTATCATCGCAGCAAATGGCGATCGAAGTATCTTGTCCCACATCCTCTCCGCTGTCTAAGATCGTAGGCGTCCACATCCCTCCAGATTTATAAGCATATTTGAGATTTGAATTGGTCGCGTCATAATAGCTGATATGCGGATTGTCGCTGCTATCAAGGGCAATTGCGTTGAATTGACCGACGTCACCAGAGCTATCGACTGTTGTTCTAAACCAGGGTCCGCCAACCCCTCCGGTGGTGTATTTAAGATATCCTCGACCTCGATCATAATAACCGATATGCGGTTTATCAGTGCTATCAGTTGCAATTGAAGTATATTCACCAACATCTGTATTTATTTCTATTGTTTCTGTCTGCCAGGATCCGTATTCTCCATAGGCGTATTTAAGGATTTTACCAGTCTCAGCATAATAGCTGATGTGCACCTTGTTGTTGCTGTCAACGGCAATTGAACAATATTTTCCCACATTTGTTCCTGAACCATCGATAACTTCTGTTTGCCAGCTGTTATTTTTATTTGTAGCATATTTTAGATCCTCATTATCCCAGTCATAATAACAGATATGCACCTGGTCGTTGCTGTCGAGAGCAATGGATGTGTAATAGCCTAAATCATCTCCTACAAGTGATTTGTCAACGATCGAGATTGCCCAGGAGCCGGCTTCTCCAGATGCATAAGCAAGGGCCGGCTCTCTTGGTGCGTAGTAGCTAATATGTGCTTTGTTGTTGCTGTCCAGGGCGATTGACGTATATAGCCCCACATCCCCAGAATTGTCAATAGTTTCGATCGACCAGGAACCCGGCTTGCCCACGGCATATCTCAAATCTTCATTTACCCGATGATAATAACTAATATGCGCCACAGTATTATCAACCTTGTCCATGGCGATGGAGGTGTAAATATTTCCTATGCGCGATCCAGTATAGTCAACGTTTTGCAATATATAGGTTTTTCCACCGCTTATAATGGTGGTGGTGGTGGTGCTAAAAGTAATCGAGGTAGTGGTCGTCCCGTTCGGAGAAGTGGTGGAAGTGGTTGTCCCGTTCGGAGAAGTAGTAGTTGTCCCGTTTGGAGAAGTAGTGGTAGTTGTGGTGGTGGTTGTAGTTAAAAGATGCTGGGATGCCTTTTCGCAGCCGGCCTGCGTTATGCACAAGGCTAACAAGGCCGTCAGAAGAAGGAGCAATGAAAATGATAGTACACGCCAGCCTTTTCTTTTGGGCATATGGGTTTCTCCGATCTAAAGTATTCTGGAATATATTTAATAAAAAGTCAACCCCGCACCGTACTCTGGGTTGAAATATTTTATTTCTGTGGTAAACTATGCAAGGATAATAACCCTACAACACACGGCACGGTAGGGACTTTTAAGGAATTATAATTTAAATGACGGTTGTAGTAATTGTTGGGACGCAGTGGGGAGATGAAGGAAAAGGAAAGATCACCGATCTCCTGGCACGGGATATGGACATGGTGGTGCGCTATCAGGGAGGGAACAATGCCGGGCACACCGTGGTCATCAAGAACGAAACC
This sequence comes from Candidatus Margulisiibacteriota bacterium, assembly GCA_036448795.1. Taxonomy (GTDB): domain Bacteria; phylum Margulisbacteria; class WOR-1; order O2-12-FULL-45-9; family O2-12-FULL-45-9; genus JAZFXQ01. The sequence continues at coordinate 5,176 of JAZFXQ010000042.1, forward strand.
TTTAAACTTCATTTGATTCCTTCCGGGATCTTTTACGCCAATGTTCTGTGTGTTATCGGAAATGGAGTAGTGATTGACCCGGCGGTTCTCATACTGGAGATCGAGACCCTCAAGAGCAGGGGACACCCGGTCGACAATCTGAGGATATCCTCGCAGGCGCATGTGATCTTTCCCTATCATAGATATGTGGATCAGGCCCAGGAGAAAAAGAGGGAAGCCGGAAGAATCGGAACTACCTGCCGGGGGATCGGCCCCTGTTACGTGGATAAATTCAACCGCCGCGGTATCCGGATTTCTGATCTTTACAATGAAAAAGTTTTTAGAGAAAAATTAGAATGGAATGCGGCTGAAAAATTATTTCTGCTGAATAAATTTTATGATATGAACATTCAAATTAATGTGGATGAGATCATGAATGAATATTTGGGATATGCGCATGCCATCAAGAAATATGTGGCTGAGGAATCCACCACTTTGATTGGCGAAGCCATTTCTAAAAAGAAAAAAATACTGCTGGAGGGTGCGCAGGGGACCATGCTGGATGTGGACCAGGGGACCTATCCTTATGTTACGAGCTCAAATCCTGTGGCCGGGGGAGCATGCGTGGGAGCGGGTATCGGTCCCCAGCTCATTGATAATGTGATCGGTGTGGTCAAGGCCTATATTACGCGGGTGGGAAGCGGTCCTTTTCCGACCGAGATCCCTGGAAAACTTGGTGATGAATTGAGGGAGCGTGGTGGGGAGTATGGCGCGACCACCGGCCGTCCTCGCCGCTGCGGCTGGTTTGATGGAGTGGTTATGCGGCATGCGGCTAAGATAAATGGTTTGGCCAGTTTAGCAATTACCAAACTGGATGTATTAGATGAACTGGAAAAGATCAAGATCTGCGTTGCCTATGAATATAATGGGCAGAAGATCGTTGATTTCCCGACCAATATTCATAAGTTGGAGAAGTGTAAGCCGGTCTACGAAGAGGTTCCGGGATGGAAAGAAGACACGACCAAGATGAAGTCTTATAAAGACCTTCCAGTTAATGCAAAAAAATATTTAGATAAGTTGGCAAAATTAGCTGATGCTAAGATTTCTTTAGTGAGCGTGGGGGCGGAGCGGGGACAGATTATCCGGATATGAAAAAGGCTATTGTACTCCTCTCCGGCGGGATTGATTCCACAACCACACTTTATCTAGCAAAAAACGAGGGCTATAAATGTCACGCCTTGATCTTTGATTATGGGCAGAGGCATAAACGGGAGGTAAAAAGTGCAGTGGCGGTGGCCAGGCGCGCAATAGTGCCTTATCAGATGATCGAGATCGACCTCCCCTGGAAAGGAAGCTCACTCCTGAATAAAAAGTTAAAAATCCCAGTTCGAAAATCTTTAAAAGGGGTACCCTCAACCTATGTTCCTGCCCGAAATACTATTTTCTTAAGTTTTGCTCTTTCATATGCGGAGGCGATGGGAGCTAAGGCGATTTTTATTGGAGCAAATGCCATAGATTTCAGCGGATATCCGGATTGCCGGCCTGCTTTTTACAAGGCCTTCCGCAAGGTTGTGAAAACAGGAATTAGGAAACAGGGAATAGGGATTAAGACACCTCTAATAAATATGACTAAGGCTCAAATTATTGCCTTAGGCATAAAGCTCAAAGCCCCCCTTGAACTTACCTGGTCCTGTTATAAGGGTGGCAAGAAACCCTGTGGGGTTTGCGATAGCTGCAAGCTGCGGCAAAAGGGTTTTTCCCAGCTCGGGATTCGTGATATAATTTCCTCTTAATATGAACATTTTCATTAATCCGCTTATAGTAGTTTGCTGTTTCACAGCTCTGATACACTTTGCCGAGACCATATCTTCTTCTATGCGATTGACCGGTGTGCGCACCAAACAACTTGCTCTTTCTTTATCCTTTGTAAATGCTTCACTCTTGATTTCCCGCATGTCAAATATGCTCCAAGCCCCGCTTTTAGGAGGAATGGTTGATACCTCCATTCTGCAAAATACAGTGAGCGTACTGTGGGGCAATTTCAGGCTCATTATCTTCGCGGCTTTCATCGGGAACCTGATCGGAGCGATCCTGACCCCCTTTGCGGTTTCGGTTTTTACGCGGGCCATCAGAAAGTTTGATCAAATCGGACATGTTCCTGGTTTGATCGCCTATGGTTTAAAGCCAAGTACTTTGGTGTCGGTCGGCAGGACTTTTCGCTTGCCGACCCTGAACTCTTTCAAAGGACTTTCTTTAAAAGGTATTCCAACGCTCTTTTTGTGGCTAAACCTTTTTATGGTTTCGATCTATGCAATAGGTGTCCTATGTTCACTAATGGCGGGAGCACTCTTTCCAGCTTATCGAACAACAGCTACACAGCTTTCCGGTATCGTAAACGGTATGGCTACTATTCTTTTTACCCTGATGGTTGATCCGATCGCGGCTCATATTACTGACAAGGCAGCCCGCGGGCAGAGAAAGGAAGGGGATGTCAGAACCGTGGTTTTTTACATAGTCTTGGGTAGGGTCGTGGGGACCTTGATCCTTTCACAGTTGTTGTTCATACCTGGAACTGTTTACATTAAGGGTGTGACTCTTTTTGTAAGAGGAGTTTTCCTCAGGTAAAGAAGAATGAGAATAATCCGCCATCCAAAAAAGAAAAGA
>JAZFXQ010000043.1:0-2145 GCA_036448795.1 Candidatus Margulisiibacteriota bacterium
GCTTACCGCGCGGATCGCAACAATTTCATCTCCTGAATAAAAAACCTCATCTTTTCCTTTCAATGGTATTTCTTTAGCTAATCGGGAATGCGCTAAAATCCTTCCGTTGATAAACAATCCTTTTTCAAATTTCATAACTTTTTGACCCGGCAGATAATAGCGGCAGCTAAAGTCAACTTTGGCCTTAGGATACTGGCGAATGACCTTTTCCGCCAGAGTATTTATCCCGCAGCGCAGGTCATAAACCGGCCTGGTCCAGGTCAGCGGCAAAAAATTCTTATGGCCTTCGTCTTCGTAGATAATAATATTCATTGGACTTTCCGTTTATATTTAGGATTCTCGAACGAATATTCAAAATGCGTATGCGTCTCGTACCTTCCCTCAAGAATCGCCACCACATCTTCAATAAAAACGATTTCCTCATCCGTGGGGGTCACAAAAACCTTGATAGAAGAATCATTTACAGAAATTAAAGATTCCTTTTCAGGGCTTTGAGCTTTTTCATTTTTACCTTTGTCCAGCTTAATACCTAAACGCTCCATTCCTTCTAAAACTCTTTCGCGAAGCTTCCAGTTCATCTCGCCTGCGCCTGCGGTAAAAACAATTGCATCCACGCTGCCCAATCCTGCCGCATAGGCCCCGATATATTTCTTCAACCGATAGGCTTCAATCTCAATCGCCAGCTGACAGCGACGATCTTTTTCCGCAGCCCCCTTTTCAATGTCTCGACGGTCCGTGTATTTTCCGGTGATCCCTAAGAGCCCTGATTTTTTGTTCAAGATCAGATCTATTTCTTCTGCGTAGAATCCCTCTTTCTCGATCATAAAAAGAATGATAGCCGGATCAATATCACCTGAGCGCGTACCCATGACTGCTCCCTCTAACGGTGTAAGCCCCATGCTCGTATCAACTGAGATCCCTTCCTTAACCGCGGTGATACTCACCCCATTGCCAATATGCATGGTGATTAGATTAACCTCAGCAGGCTGCTTGCCCAAAAGCACGGCTGCCCGGCGAGAGACATAGAGATGAGAAGTACCGTGAAAACCGTAGCGCCTCACCCCATACATTCCATACCACTCATAGGGAACCGGATAAAGGAAGGAATGCTCGGGCATGGTTTGATGAAAAGCCGTGTCAAAGACCGCGATATGCGGGACATCCGGCAAAACCTCTTTGGCAGCTTCGATGCCGGCAATATTATGAGGATTATGGAGCGGCGCCAGATCCTGAACACTGCGGATCGTCTATAAAACATCCTCATCTATCAAAACCGAGCTTTTGAATTTTTCTCCACCGTGGACCACCCGATGCCCAACCGCTGAAATCTCAGAAAGATCTTTTATAAGCGCACTTTCCCCCTGGGTTATGGTATCAATAATCTGCTTGAGCGCGGTTTTGTGATCAAGGCATCCGCCAATGCCGATGCGCTCCACAATCCCCTTGGTAAGAGTTTGCCTCTTTTCCCATAGATAGAGTTTATATTTTACAGACGAGCTTCCACAGTTTAGAGCTAAAATAATCATGGTTTTGCTAAAGCCAAACCTGAGGAACTAATTATCTTTCCATTCCGATCTATAATCAAAGCCTCAATCTCGTGCAAAGATTCAACCAGCTTCATGCCTGATTTAGGTCCTAAGACAAAAACAGCCGTGGATAATGCGTCAGTCTCTGCTGCATTCTTTCCGATGACTGTTACACCCTGGCAGTCCTGGGCTGGTTTTCCAGTCCGCGGATCAATTACATGCTTGCCGCGCTCGTAATCGCCAGAAGTAGCCAGGCTTTGGCCATTTTTAAGTTCGACGATTCCGATTAATCTATCCCTGTCCCGAGGATGTTGAATGCCTACTTTGCGCGTCTTTGGCCCAAAAACCGCAATTGACGAACGCAGGTTTATCATACCACTTTCTGCCCCTTTTTTCAGCAGTACTTTCCGGGCAGATTCCACGGCATAACCCTTTGCAATTGCCCCCAGGTCAATCTCGCCACCGGCCTGGCCTAGGGTAACATCAAACGCCCCATGAGTTAACTTTGAAAGTCTTTTTGCCTCTTTCAATATCCGAGAAGTATCAGAAGACAGCCGTATTTTTTTGCCAGAATTTAGCTCATAAATTTCGCTCTGTGGATTGAATTTGCTAAAGAGAT
>JAZFXQ010000044.1:0-14700 GCA_036448795.1 Candidatus Margulisiibacteriota bacterium
TCGCTCACAAAACCCTTGGCGTGCAGCTTTTTTAGACGTTTATACTCCTTATTTGCCTGATCAAATCCGTCCAGCTTCACCAGAACTTGACCTTTGCGCACTCGATCCCCCTCCTCTACTCCGACCCATTCCACTCTTCCCGCCATCCTGGCGCTTCCCAGTTTAGCTGAATTTGCTCTGACCAATCCAGATGCGGATATTGTGCTTAGGATATTTCCTCTTCCCACTTCAACCACTTTTATTTCAATCCCTCCCCCCCTCAACCGGAAGAAAACAAAAACAGCAATAGCCGCAAGCAAAATTATTATTCCTACGACCACTTTTTTATTTTTGAACATTCCCAATCCCCCTTTAGTAAATCTTCCTTCCGACGATCTTATTTATCCTGGCCTTAGCGATCTGCAGGTCATGTTGTGCCTGCAGGTGATCGGTCCGGGCCTGGGTCAAAGCAACCTGGGCATCGATCACTTCCAGATTTGTCCCGACCCCTGAATCGTAACGCAGTTCTGCGATATCAGAGTTTTCTTTTGCCAGCTCCTGGGTCTTTTCAGCCCCTTCCACATTTTCCTTGGAACTTTGCACAGCGAAGTTAGCGTCTTTGACCTCAAGGGCGATCGCTCTCTTCACACTTATCTCATTTGCTTTTTGTGCTTCCAGTTTGGCCTTGCTTTCCTTGATCTTATACCAGGTTGCGGTTCCGTCAAAAATATCCCAGGTCCCTGAAAGGAGCGCTGTCCAGTTTTTTGTGTCGCTTTGATAGGTAGAATATTTTGTGGAGCCAACATCGTAGTTCCCGACCAGTGAAATCTCGGGCCAGAGCCCGCTGGAAGCCAGGCCGATCTCATCCTCGGATACTTTTCTGGCAAGAACATATTGCTTCCAGTCCGGGCGATCCTCATAAGCGACTTTTAAAAGGTCCTTATAATCATAAACCGGGATTTCCCGATCATCATATTCTATTTCAAGCAACTCAACCGGAGCGTCCAGATCTATTCCCAAGGTATTATTAAAATGATTCTTTGCAATTTCCAATCCCTGTTTCGCCTTGGTTAACCCGATCTCCGCCTGAGCCACTTGAACTTCACCCCGCAAAATATCAGCCCGGGTGGACATGCCAACTTTAAATAAGGAATTGACGCGGTCAAGATGGCTTTTTGCCATATTCACTGATTGCTTGCTAAGCTCTACCAATTTGATTGTCTTTAAAACACCATAATAGCTGCTGATTACATTGAATTTAACTTCCTGGGCTATCTTTCTGAGTTCTTCTTTTGCGGCTTCCAGTCCCTTATCGGCCATGGCCAGGCTTTTCCACAGCTTCCCCCCCTTAAAGATCGGTTGAGTAAGAGAAGCGGAATAACTGGTGGTATTCGCTTGCTCATCTGTTCCGTATTCAAAAGCTTGAGGAGTGCCTGCAAATGTTATTTGAACGGTCATGGGTTCTGAATAATATTTACCCAGACTGCCCTTAAGCGTAAGCTGAGGAAGAAAATCTGCCACAGCCTGCCCGGCCGCACCCTCGGCCGCTTCGATCTCTGCCTTGATCTTGTGCATGACCGGGCTCTGGTCAAGTGCGATCCGGATGCTTCGATCTAAAGTGAGCTTTTCTTGGGCAGAACTAACTCCAACAAGCAGGCAAAGGACTAGCAAACAGGCCAATGGGTGCTTCACATAACACCTCCAACTAATCGCCATGCACTAAACCGTGGTAAAATTCAGCAAATTTGTTCTTGTTCTCACCAGCCCTGAGCGCCATGGCCGCCCGCGGATGCTGGTTGAGGATGCCAGTAACCATGTAAGGAATAATATAGCCCCATTCGATCTGCTCACGCAGGGGCAGGAACTCCTTTTCGATCACTTCCAGGATAGGTTCGAGATCAAATTTCGGGTTTTTCAGAAAAGCCAGCAGCAACTCCAGGGGGCAATTACCGGCGGCCCGGCCAATGCCGTAGATGGTGCCATCCAGATAGTTGGCGCCCTTGCGGATCGCCTCGATCGTATTGGCAAAGCCCAACTGCTGGTTATTATGGCCATGGAACCCGACCTCTTTCCCCTTAGGCTTTAAATATTTCTTGTAAAGCTCGACCAGAAAATGGACCTGTTCAGAGAACAGGGCGCCAAAACTATCCACGATATAAACAGCCCGGGCCTGACTCTCTGCGATCTCAGCTAAACCCTCCTCCAGATCCGGCTGCAGGGCGGCCGAGATGGCCATGATATTGATCGTTGCTTCATAGCCCTTGTCAGCGAAATGGTCGACCATCTCAATGGCCTTGTCGATGTCCTTAACATAACAAGCCACCCGGATCATGTCCACAACGCTATTTTTCTTGGGCGCGACCTGGGCCAGATCGACCCGGCCGATATCGACCATGGTCGAGATCTTGGTCTTTGACCTTATGCCCTCGATCGCTTTTTTAATGTGGTCCTCTTCGCAGAACTTCCATTTGCCGTATTTATCAGGGGAAAAGAACTTCTTGGAGGCCTGGTAGCCGACCTCGATATAATCGACCCCGGCCAGGGAACACGCCTGATAAACAGCGCGGACAAAGCTGTCCTCAAAACAATGGTCGTTGATCAGCCCGCCGTCGCGGATCGAGCAATCCAGAACCTTTATTTCAGATCTATACATTTATTTTCCTTTCTTGCCGGCCGCCTTGATGATCTTCTTGGCCAACGCTGCCGCTCCCACCGCGTCCAGGCCGTAAGCCGCTCCGATCCTATCGGCGTATCCCTTTGTAAGCACCGCGCCTCCGACCAGGAGCGGAACATCAATTCTAGCATTTTCCAGCTCTTTTTTCACTATCCCCATTTCCACCATAGTCGTGGTAAGGAGGGCTGAAAGAGCGATCACATTCGGCTTTTCGGTTTTAGCTACCGCGATGATCTTTTCCGGTGGCACATCCTTGCCAAGGTCAACAACCTTGAAGCCATGATTTTCCAACAGCATCTTAACGATATTCTTTCCGATATCGTGAATATCGCCCTTGACCGTTGCCAGGAGAACCTTGCCCGCGGACTTTCTCTTCCCCTTAGGGATCCTGGCCTTGCAAAGTTCGAACCCCTTCTTCATGGCTTCTGCTGACTCGATCACCTGCGGCAGAAAATACTCTTTGCGATTGAATTTTTTGCCAACTATTTCCATACCGGGAACCAATCCCTGATCGATAACCTTCTGAGGATTCATCTTCTTTGCCAGCGCCTGTTCAACAAAAAGTTTGACCCTTTCAATGTCTCCTTCAATAACCGCTTCTTTAATATCTTTATAACTCAAAAATTTTAGCTCTTTTAGCTTAGCTTCTTTCTTCTTCTCTGCCGGTTTACCGGAACGTTTAGCCTCGGAAACCGCTTCTTTGAAGCTATGCAGCAATTTCTCGCGAGAGATGGGCTTGGCTTTTAAAGCTTTTTTGATCTCCGGATCAGTCACATCCACAATAGCTGCGTCCAGACCATAGGAAAGAACTAATCGCAGATAAAGAGCATTCAATTTTGAACGATTAGGCATTCCATGCGAAACATTGCTGATCCCAAGAATGGTCTTGACCCCCAACCTTTCCTTTACCATTGGAATGGCTTTAAGGGTATCCAGGCAGCCGTGTATCCCAACTCCGGCGGTCATCACCAGGTTATCGACAAAGATGTTTTCATTTGATATCCCTGCATCATGAGCCGCGCGGACTATTCTTTCTGCAACGCGAACGCGATCAGGAGCTGACTTTGGTAAGCCGTGCTCGTCCAACGCCAGAGCAATGATCGCCGCTCCATATTTCTTCGCCAGCGGAAGAACTTTCTCTAAACTTTCTTTTTTGCCGTTAACTGAGTTCAGCAATCCTTTACCGCAAAACGCTTTTAAACCTTCCTCAAGCGCAGCGGTATGCGGACTATCAATGGAGAGCGGCAGATCAGAGAATGACTGCACGATTTTTACTGCCGAATGCATAACCTCTGATTCATGGACTTCCGGGACAGAAACATTTACGTCAAGCAAATCAGCTCCAGCCTTTGTCTGCGCCACTGCCTCGTTGCGGATTACCTGAGTTTTACCACTCCTGATCTCCTCCTGGAATAGTTTCCTTCCAGTCGGGTTTAACCTCTCACCAATTAGCAGTGGCTTGTCTGGTTTCACTTCGACAATCCTAGCCCGGCTTGCGAAAGCATTAATATAATAATTAGATTCCTTAATTTTTAATTTTTCATTTTTAATTTTTAATTTGATCTCCTTGATGTGTTCAGGTCCCGTCCCACAACAGCCCCCAATTATCCTCACTCCCAGTTTTGCAAACTTTCCAGCAAATTCTCCAAATCTGGTAGGGGTCATCTTGTATACAGCTCGGTTATCAATTAACTCCGGCATCCCGGCATTGGGCATAACCATGATCGGCTTACTGCTTACTTCTAACAGCTTTCTGCATACTTTCAGCATCCCTTCCGGCCCGGTTGAACAATTTGCAGCAATTACATCCGCTCCTAAAGCTTCCAAAACCACAACCGCCGCTTCGGGAGGAGTTCCATAAATAGTTTTTTCACCGTCATCGTAAGTTAAACTGGAAATGATCGGAAGTTTAGTCTCGTTTTTAACCGCGATTACTGCTGCCCTCATTTCCTGAAGATCAGAAAGGGTTTCAATGGAGACCACATCCACTCCACCCTCTTCTAAGGCCTTAGCTTGTTCAGCAAAAGTCTCATAAGCTTGATCAAAAGAAATCTCTCCAAGAGGATCAAGCATCTTGCCCAGGGGCCCGATCGAACCACAAACAAAGCCTTTATCTCCGATAGCCTTTCTGGCCAATTTTGCCGCTTCGATGTTCATTTCCTTAATCTGCTTATCAAGCTTATAATCAGCAAGCTTTATACGATTGGCCCCAAAAGTGTTAGTCTCGATAATATCCGCTCCAGCATCCACATAGCCTTTATGGATGGATTCGACCAGTTTTGGATTTTTTAGGTTTTGCGCGTCAAAACAATCCTCCGGACGCACTCCACCTGCCATAAGCTGGGTCCCCATGGCTCCATCCATGACCAAGATTCGTTTATTCAGTTCTTCCAGAAATCTATTCACGGGGCTCTCTCCTCATAATACAGGCATCCTCGCCGTTATCTTCGTAATAATTCTTCCTCACGCCCACTTTTTCAAAACCATATTTTTCGTAAAGTTTCCGAGCTGCATTATTAGAAGCTCTTACTTCCAGAAAGAAAACATTTTCATCGTCCAGCACTGCCTCGATTAACCTTTTCCCATATCCCTTTCCCCTCTCCCCTGGCGCCACTGCCATATTAATAATATGGGTCTCTCCGGAGATCTCTTCGGTCCCAATATATCCGATGATCTTACCGTTTTCCTCTGCCACCAGGTATTTGTTTTGATCATGCCTGAAAATTGAATCCTTTTTAGGAACGCTAAAAGAAACATCCTCGATCTCCACTACATCCTGAATATTTTCCTCTTTTAATGGCGAAATCTTCACTATATTTGATTATAGCATAATTGCCACTAAGACTCGAAGGCACAAAGAAATAAAAAGGGACAAGCAATGCCTGTCCCTTTTTTGATACTATTCAACGATAGCTTTTACTTTATGCCGATCTCCTTCATGAACTTTTCAATCAAAGACTGAACGCGATCTTTAGCACCCAGTCCAACTGCAATTGCAAAAGCTAAAGCAATGCCTGCAACAATTATTGAAAAAGCGGAAACCAGAAGAGTAGTTGCAATCCCGAGTTGGTCCAGGGCTATTACGCCTGCGAAGATAATGATTGCATATCGTGCAATGTCAGCCAGCAGATGGGATTGTTTTAAACCCGCGTTTGCCGCTGCAGTCAACACAATTGCAGAAATAACGGATGCCAGAAAAGTTCCAAGAATGATCACAAATAACGCCGCGACTACATTTGGCAGATACATAAAGATCTTGTCTAAAAGCGCTGAAGCGGTTGTCAGTCCCAGGGCGTTAACCGCGGTTACCAACACGATCAACATGACCAGCCAGTAGATCAATCTGCCAATGAGGTTTGAAACTTTCCCCTTGAGCTCACCCTTGCGCAAAAACTCTGTCAGACCAGAGCTATCCGCAGCTGCGTCCAGATGCACAAAGGCCAGACTATTACTGACCACTGCCTGGACTACCTTCGCAATTATCCAACCCACAATCAAAATTATAAAAGCCCCGACTAACGCCGGAACAATAGTTGCCAGCTGAACCAGGGTAGCATTTATCGGATCTATGATGGTTGTCTGGAGATTTACCTGCATTTAATCCACCTCCGTTTTTTATGCTAAAACAGAATTACCTGCCACCTCCTTTAATTTTCATTTTCTGGCTTAAGTCTAACAAATATTGAAATTGTGTCAAGGAGATATTATTTTTTATATTCCCGAATATTCGGCTTATGGGAATACTTGGGAACAAGCTTGAGTGGATCATCGGTTTTTCCGGCCTTGATCCTAAGTAACCCTAGCTTGGCAACATTTATTCCATATGGATGGGAATGCATATCTTCTGCAAAATGGAAATTATCCCTAGCCCCCAGTCCCAAGTCCCTAACCCCTTTAGTATTCCCAACCAGATGGATCTCTCCTGAAATTTTTGAAAGCTTATTCAACAAATCATCGAATTTCAGGACTAGATCGTCGGTTAATCTTTTAAGCTTCCCGGATGACGCCCCAAACAAAGCAAAATTATACTCATCTGCTTTGGCATCCAGGATAACTGCCATGCTGCCTTCAACATCAACCAGATTATAAGCAATGGCTTCAAGGGTGGGAACTCCGACAAGGGGGATTTTTAAGGTTTGGGCTAACGATTTAGCAACTGCAAGTCCTCCCCGCAGCCCTGAATAGGAACCCGGACCGATCGCTACCGCTATCCCTTCGATCTGCCTGGGCTCGATCCCTGCCTCTTTGACATAAAGCATGATCTTCTCAGAATGAATGTCCGAAAGCGTGGTCTCGACCAAGACCTTATCTTCGTCGATCAATCCGATGCTGATGACTTTAGTGGCGCTGCTAATCCCGAGGATAGGCATATAATAAAGTATATCAAAATATGAAATTTTTTGCGAATCTATTCGAAAATATAGCAGGAGACAAGAATGGCTTCTTCTGTCAAATTACATCCAGCTATTAAAAGATGGTACGGCCTTCATGACCGAACCATTGATCCTCTTAATCCATTATCCTCTGGCCTCCCGGTTGGAAGATTTAAAGGGCAAATTAAAGCCAATGACAGACCCTTTGCAGATAAGCTGTACAAATCATTACAAAATCATGCACTATTTAAAACCATGACCATCCCTATCTCAAAAAATACGCTTAATAAACTGCTTAAATTCGCTCCAACCAGCCTGATCAAATCAAAACCGGGCCAGCTAGAATGGTTGATCTGGCAACGATTTATCAGGCCGGAAGATATTCAATCCATAAATAGAAGACAAATTACAGAATCTTTGGTTAATACATTTGCCACATCTTTACATGCTGTTATAAGTGACTACATTTCAAATGATTATTCCGAAAAAATGATTGAAAGAACCATAAAAAATCTCATACCCCGACCAGCTATTGAAGGACTTAGCACCATTTTTGACAGAGATGGAATTCAAGCATTCTTTCAAGAAAAAAACCTCCTAAAAGGACTATCTCAGGAACCAAGAGCAAAAATCTTCAAACTCTCACTTTCTCGGTCCAGAGCCTGGTACTTTGCAGTTCATAATTTTAGGAATCCGAAAAGCGCAATAAATCAAGCTTTACGCAATGCAGCTAAGCTTCTTTCTTTTGATATCCATGCTTTTCTTAAACAAGAAAATCTCTTGGAAGGATTAACCCCCGAACAAAAATCCGAAGCCTCTGAACTCTCTCTTTCTTTATCCAATGCCTGGCACTTTTCGATCTTTAATATAAATGATCCCGAAGATGCTGTTAAAAGGGCCCTAGCTAATGCAGTTAAACTCCTTTCGTTTGATGCCCAGGCTTATCTTAAACAAGAAAATCTCTTGGAAGGATTAACTCTCGAGCAAAAAATCAAAGCCTCTGAACTTTCTCTTTCTTTAACCGATGTCTGGCGTTTTGCGGTCAACAATATAAAGAAACCCGAAGATGCTGTTAAAAGGGCCCTAGCTAATGCAGTTAAACTCCTTTCGTTTGATGCCCAAGCTTATCTTAAACAAGAAAATCTCTTGGAAGGATTAACCCCTGAACAAAAAACTAAAGTCTCTAAACTCTCTCTTTCCTTAAATGATGTTTGGAATTTTGCAACTCATAACATAAAAAATCCCAAAGCCCGTGTTAAGAGAGTTTTGCATAATGTGATTAAACTCCTTCGCTTCGATGCACAAGCGTTCCTTGAACAAAAAAATCTTCTAGCTGGGTTGTCTCAGAAACAAAAATCCAAAGCTTCCAACTTCTCACTGCCATTGAATGATGCTTGGTCCTTTGCAGTTAACTATAAAAAGCCCGAAGACGCCCTTAAAAGAGCCCTAGTTAATGCAGTCAAGCTCCTTTCATTTGATATCCAGGCTTTTCTTAAACAAGAAAATCTCCTAGAAGGGTTGACCCCTGAACAAAAAACTAAAGCCTCTAAACTCTCTCTTTCATTAGTCGAGGCTTGGCACGTTGATGCTTGGTACTTTGCAACTCATAACATGAAAAAACCCGAAGATGCCGTTAAAAGGGCCCTGCGGAATGCGATCAAACTCATTTGCTTCGACGCACAAGCGTACTTAGAAAAAGAAAATCTTCTAGAGGGTCTGTCTCGAAAACAAAAATCCAAAGCTTCCAAGTTCTCACCGCCTTTGGATGATGTTTGGTACTTTGCGGTTAATAATGTAAAGGGGCCAGAAGATGCCGTTAAAAAAGCTTTGCATAAGGCGATTAATTTGCTTTCATTTGACATTCAAGCTTTTCTCGAAAAAGAAAACCTTCTAAAAGGATTGTCCCAAAAGCAAAGAAAACAAATCCTTAAATTCACACCTTCCTTAACCGATGCCTGGAATTTTACGGCTTCTAATCTAAACCAGCCTGAAAAGGGCCTTAAAAAAGCTCTGCATAATATGGTCAAATTACTTTCTTTTGATACCGAAACTTTTCTAAAAAAGGAAAATCTTCTAAAAGGATTATCCCAAAAGCAAAGAAAGGAAATCCTTACTCTCTCTCTTTCCCTTCACTATGCTTGGCGCTTTGCCGTAGCCCATATGAAAACCCCAAAAGATGCAATAGAAAGAGCCCTGCGCAATGTAGTTGAGCTTTTATCTTATGATATCCAGGCTTTTCTTAAACAAGAAAATCTATTAAAGGGGTTAACTGAAAAACAAAAAAGGAAAGCTTCCAGATTTTGCCTATCATTAGGCTATGCCTGGTACTTTGCGGTTCGTCACATAGCAAACCCGAAAGATGGAGTAAAAAAACACTTTAAAGCAAAAATAAAGAAATTAAAGAGTTAGTCGCGTTGCTAATCCCGAGGATAGGCATATATTGAAGTATAGCAAAATATGGAATTTTTTGCGAGTTTTGTCGATAAATATGCGAAGTAAAATGAAAACACAAGTCAATCATTATTCATTACCAGCAGTGCAATCCGGTAGAACGACCTTTGCCCCTTTTATCCAATACGTGAAAGTAAGGGATTTCAGGGCCGGTCGTTTGTCCTTTCTTGGAAATAACCTGAACCACCTGACAAAGCTTAGAAAGAGCGGCGCTTTTCGATTGCCTGAAGAGGTCAATTATGCGGCAGACGTTTTCATAAACAGCAGCATCACCCCGCAGGAATGGTTCACTGCAAACAACACGCGAGAATTATTTGGGAATGAGATAACAAGAGCTCCAGATGCCAGATTGGTTATCGCCAGCAACGCTGGGAACGCCCCTCTCCACGATTATGAAGTCAATTACGACGCGAATACTCAAGCGGCTGAGCCTTTAGCCTCAAAGGACTTTGAAACCAAAGGGAAGCAAATGCTCGGACGCCGCTACTTTTGTGTGACCCAGGATCCGGCGAACGGCGTCGACATTCAATATGTGACCTTTAATGAAAACGGCCGCCCCGGGAATCCAAACCTAACGGTTGCGGTAGGCGGCAGACCGCTGGTAAGTGATGGAAAAAGATCGCCATTATCAGAAATATTAACCACATCTATCACTGACCCGCGGCACGTGGTGCAGCTTCCTGAAATGAAAATTGGAGCGCCTTTTTTGCCGGTCGGGCTCCGTTCAATCCAGCAATATATCCGCGAGGGAAAAGCCGAAGAGATCATTGAAAAGATAAAAAACGGAGAACCCACTCTGATCAATCTGGAAAGCGAAAGAGCTTTTTGTAATGAGATTGATGCTAAACATATCGTTCGGGCTTTTAGTCTATTCGGATACCGGGAAAGTGATTACCGATTAGCTCAGGATACACTATATGTGACATTGAGATTCAATTCCTATCGACACACATTTTGGACCATAAAGGGGGACGAACTTTTGCTCGGAAGAACCGGAAACGACCTGGCACCAAATCGTGGACGATACGATGCTAAGTTCTATGATAGGGTCTTAAAAGCGAACGGCGCGACCATCCCCCAACTGCAGCAATTCCTGGTAGATGAACTGGGGGTTGAGAAGGCGGTTCTTATGGGAAACGGGAAAGACTCTCGCATCCTTATCTCAGAAAAACCGCATCGGCAATCTGAAATAGTTAAATCAGCTGACAATGATATCCGCGATTCGATCACCGCAGGATTGCTCTCTATTGCCGTATAGCTGAAGCCAGATCTGCAGATAAATTGACCCTTCTCTCATTCTCGGAAACGACCTCTATCTCAATTTCATGACAAGACTTTGGTCTTAAGTTACCGAGCTTCTCCGCCCACTCTATCACACAGGCGCCGTCGCGGGTGAAATATTCCTCAATGCCCAGATCCTCGATATCCTCCACTTTATCCAGACGATACAGATCCACATGAAAAAAGGGGATCCTGCCCTGATATTCATTAATTATAATAAAAGTAGGGGAAGTAACGTAATCCTTGACGCCGACCCCTTCTGCAATTCCCTGAATTAAAGTTGTTTTCCCAGCTCCAAGCGGACCAATTAAGGCAAGAATGTCATTGGGCACTAAAAAAGCGCCGATCTTCTTGCCTAATTCAACTGTCTCCTCGGCGCTCTTGGTGATGATTTCCACGTTACCAGCGTTCGTAGTCGTCGTAAGCCCCGCCCTTTATCTCCTTGAACCCCGGAAGCTCATCATCATATTTCTCTCCGAGCTCGGATTTCCTTTCATCGTAAAGGGTTAGAATGCTCTTCTCAAGCACCGGATGGACAAGGTGCGAAGCGATCTCACTCAGGGGCCTCAAAACAAAAAGCCGCTCGTGCATCAGGGGATGGGGAACCTGCAGTTTGTCGTCAGAGATGATTTCTCCGTCGCAGAGAAGGATATCTATATCAATGGTCCGAGGCCCCCATTCTATCTCCCGCTCACGACCCAAAGTGGCCTCTATTTCCTGGCAGACATCCAGCAGTTTATGCGGGGTCAATTTGGTCTTGATCACAAGCGCGGCATTGATAAAGGGAGGCTGACTTCCCCCACCCTCGGGTTCGGTCTCATAATTGGTGGATCGCTTACCCACTTCGATATTGGGATTCTTTCCCAGAAGAAAGACTGCCTGTTCGATGTATTCTTCCCGGTCCCCAACATTTGATCCTAAACCAAGATAAGCTGTAGCAATTCCCTTTTTGCCTTTCCTTGCTTTTTTAGCTTTCTTTTTATGCGCGGCCTTTTTCGCTACTTTTTTCTTTTTAGGCATTTTCTCTCCTCCCTCGGACTGAGTCGGTAGAAGTCCTAATAATGGCACCCGTCATTTTTACAACTCTTGCCATCTGTCTAACATCGTGCACTCGAACAATATCTGCTCCGTTTGCAATTGAAATGGCAACCGTAGCAGCGGTTCCCTCGATTCTTTCCTCAACCGGCAGATCCAGGACTTTTCCAATTAATGATTTGCGCGATGTTCCCACCAGAATGGGACAGCCCAAAACTTTTAGCTCCTTAAGCCTTTTTAAAATCTCAAGGTTATGTTCGACGGTTTTGCCGAAACCAATTCCCGGGTCAACAATTATTTGCCCATGTAGTATACCAGCCTTTTTTGCAATTTCAAGCCCTTCTTCCAAATAATTTATGATCTCTCCCATGAGGTCATTATAAGTGGGATCCTGCTGCATATCCTTGGGAGTTCCCTGAATATGCATGATGCACACTGGAACCCCCTGCTCTGCGATGAGTTTCGACATTTCCGGATCAAAACGCAATCCAGAAATATCATTTACCATGGAAGCTCCCGCAAAAAGAGCAGCCTGGGCAACCTCGGCTTTGGTGGTGTCAATTGAAATAACAGCCTCGGTTTCACCGGCCAGCCCCTTAATTACCGGGAGAACTCTTTTCTTTTCTTCTTCGGCTGAAACAGGCTCCGATCCAGGACGGGTCGATTCCCCTCCCACATCGATCATATCGGCTACGTCCGCAAGCATCTTTTTGGCATGCGCAACTGCTGCGTCAACATTTATAAATTTCCCGCCGTCTGAAAAAGAATCCGGGGTCACATTCAAGACCCCCATGATGTAGGTCCGATGTCCAAAGTCCAAAGTTTTATTCTTTATCTTAATTGGTTTCGGTATAATGTTATAATTTTTCAGGATTAAACTTATCTGTTCTGCAATTTGTGGTAATCCAAACTGATGCCGTCTCAGTTTTTCAACAAGCAGATCAAGCTGTTTCAAAGTCCCAAAAACAAGCAGATCGGTTTCTGCCACCGAAAGATCGATCGAACCGTGCGCGGTGGCGGCCTCTCCGCCAAAGGATAGCATTTCCTGCTTAATAATATTTGCCGCGGTGGGCTTGATCCCTTTTAATTTTATAACCTTATTAACTGCCTTGGGAGCCATGAGCTCTACTCCCGCCCTATCCGACCCGATAGCAAGCAGCTCCCTTTGGGCCAAACTCAGATTTTCGATTTCAATCACTCTTCCGATCATAGCAGCTCAAGTTTAACGATCTTTTTGGTGCTCTTGGTGACTTTTGCCCGCTCATCGATGCGCAGGCCTCCCACCCAGACGATCTTTCCACCGCTCTCCACAACCGGGATGGAATCCCTCAGCTCCGCCGGCACCTTTTCATCCACAAAAAGATCCTGTAATTTCTTGGAGCCCTTCATGCCCAGCGGCTGAAAGCGGTCCCCCTCCTCTTTATTCCTGACGGTCAGCTTTTTTCCCAACGAGGCATAATCAATAAAAGCAACATTTGGATCTCTATCTTCGATCTCCCCCACTGAAAATTCAGCGCGCATTTTCCTGCCGAGCTCTTCGATTTCCACTTCGCCCGGCACAGAAAGCGAATAGGAATAGGATCTGCTGGGAGCGGTTTCTGGCTTTTGTCGGCAAATGATGAGCTCATCCCGGCCGCCCACCACAAATATCCCTCCCGGAAGATGCAATTCCCACTTTTCGTTCGCCTCGATCTTATCCAGAATATCGCTGATATGGGTGAAAGTTAGATCCGAAGTGTTCCCCTTGACGATCTCGATCGCTTTTCTGATAAGATGCCCCTGGATCGGGTTTTCCAGTTTTTGCAGCTTTGGAACTGCTAATCGAACTTCTCCCGGTTTGCCCGATACCAGAGTCTGCGCCAGGGCCTCTTCAGCCTTTGCTTCCAGATATTCGTTATCCTCGGTCAAAAGCAGAATGGTCTGCAGGATGATCTCTTTGATATTCAAATTATAGAGCTTGAGCTGCGGGATAAGCTTCATCCTGACCCGGTTGCGCATGTATTTTGTCTCGTAATTCGTATAATCCCGGCGGGGAACCAGCTTTAATCCTCCCACATAATCCTCGATTTCCCTGCGCCAGATCTTTATGAGGGGACGGATGATCCTTCCTCTCTTGGGAGGGATCCCGCAGAGGCCCTTGAGCCCCGCCCCGCGCAACACCCGCATCAAGAATGTTTCGACATTGTCATCTGCGGTGTGCCCCACCGCGATCCTGCTCGCGCCGACCTTATTAGCCACCCTCTCAAAAAAATCATAGCGGATCTTCCGGGAGGCGGCCTCAAGCCCAAGCTTACTCTCCTTTGCAAAAGCCTGCACGTCCATAGCCTCAACCGTTATGGGAATATTCAAGTTCCTGGACAATCCCTGGACGTATCTGGCGTCCAGATCCGCGTCTTTTTTGCGGATCATGTGATTCAAATGAGCGATGTGCAGATCTGCGCCGAACTTCTGCCGATAAAAATCCAAAAGATGAAGGAGGGCGATCGAGTCCGCCCCTCCCGAAACCGCCACCAGCACGCTCTCGCCCGGTTTGAACAATTTATATTCCTTGATCGTCTCCAAAAATTTATCTTTGATCATCTGCCGACAAAACCTCGATACCCGCAGAATACGGCAAAGGCCCCCATGAGCACGACCGAAATTATTTCAAGTTTTTCAAGTTGAGGGATAAAATTTGTGCTCCACACAAGATCAATAATCGATCTAAGCGAAAAGAATATCACAAAAAACAGGACCCAAAGCAAAAAAGCCCGCATTCCATGATAACCAACGTATTCCCTCTTCCGGTTATCGGTTAGGACAATATAGAGCGCAGGGATCCCAAAAAGATAAGCAGATGATACCAAAAGCCTGTTATTGATCCGCATAGCCTTTATCCCTTGCTGGGCAATGGCTGGGGACGGATTC